>JAZRHJ010000121.1:0-8444 GCA_045644695.1 Alphaproteobacteria bacterium
CTTGGAGTTTTACTTATTCAAAAACTGCTAAAGATTTCATGAAGCCCAACCAAACAGATGTATTATTACTGCAAAATCCGATTGCATCAGATTTGGATCAAATGCGCCCGTCTATATTGCCAAATTTATTAATCGGTGCAAAAAACAATATTACACGCGGTTATGCCGATGTATCTATTTTTGAAGTAGGACCCGAATTTTTCGGCAGAAATCCAAAAGAACAACAAACGGTTGCTTGCGGTATAAGAGTTGGGCAAACATCAAAAAAAGAATGGACGGGTAGCGCTCGCAGTTTTGACATATATGATGTAAAAGCAGATGCAATTGCTACCATAGCAGCCGCTAAAGGTCCTTATGAAAATTTACAGATTTGTCGCGATGCTCCGGCATATTATCACCCCGGAAGAAGCGGATCATTAAGACTTGGTAAAAATGTTTTAGCATATTTTGGTCAGTTACATCCAAGCGTTGTTAAAAAATTTGGCATTAAAAACAATGTAATGGCTTTTGAAGTTTACCTCGATAATATTCCGTTACCAAGAAACACTGCCGATAAATCTAAAAAGAAATTGGAAATGTTTAACTTCCAACCCCTTGATAAAGATTTGGCATTTGTTGTTGATAAAAGTGTAGATGCCGCCAATATATTAGCGGCCGCAAAAAATGCAGACAAAAACTATATAACAGATGCAAGAATTTTTGATATTTATGAAGGACCAAATTTGCCTGAAAATAAAAAATCGGTAGCATTAAGCGTTACTTTCCAACCTAAAGAGCAAACCTTTACCGATAAAGATATCGAAAATTTAATGAATAAAGTTATTGTTGAAGTCGGCAAAAAAACCGGCGGAGAATTAAGAAATTAAGGAATAAAAAAATGGCACTAAAAACAGATAGAAAAACCGATTATCCAAAATGGTATCAATGCGTTGTATCAGAAGCCGATATGGCTGAAAACTCTGCATCTCCGGGATGTATGGTCATAAAGCCTTGGGGATATGGAATTTGGGAAAGAATACGCGATATTATGGATGTTAAATTTAGAGAAACAGACCATGACAATGCATATTTTCCAATGTTTATTCCTCTTTCATTCTTAAAAAAAGAAGCGGAACATGTCGATGGCTTTGCCAAAGAAATGGCTATTGTTACACACTCTCGTTTAAGCATGAAAGATGGAGAACTAGTACCCGATTCTAAACTGGAAGAACCATTAATTGTGCGTCCTACAAGCGAAACTATTATTGCTGATTCATTTTCAAAATGGATAAAATCTTATCGCGATTTGCCAGTTTTAATAAATCAGTGGGCAAATATTGTGCGTTGGGAAATGCGTCCTCGCCTATTTTTAAGAACAAGAGAGTTTTTGTGGCAAGAAGGACACACCGCACACTCAAATGAAAATGAGGCGATTGAAGAAACAAAACAAATGTTAGAAGTTTATCGTCAAACCGCAGAAGATTGTTTAGCCATGCCGGTTATTTTAGGTAAAAAACCGGAATATGATAAATTTCCTGGGGCAATTGATACATATTGTATTGAAGCGATGATGCAAGACGGCAAGGCCTTGCAAGCAGGAACTTCACATTATTTAGGGCAAAACTTTGCAAAATCTGCCAATATTTCTTTTGTAAACAAAGATAATAAACAAGAGTTTGCTTATACAACATCTTGGGGCGTATCAACTCGTTTAATAGGAGGTGTTATCATGACACACGCCGACGATGAGGGTATGGTTGTCCCTCCGATGATTGCACCTTATCAGGTTATATTTATTCCTGTTATCAAAAAACAAGAAGATGAAGAATACATTATGTCTTACATCAACTCTGTCACCAAAGAACTAAAAACACAAACTGCCTTTGGTGAAAAAATCAGAATAAAAGTTGATAAGCGCAATAAACAAAGTGTTGATAAATTTTGGGAATGGACCAGAAAAGGTGCTCCGGTTATTTGCGAAATCGGTCTTCGTGATGTTGATAACAATGCTATGATGATAAAAGAACGTATCAAATTAGGCACTCCTGAAGGAAAAGAAATTATCAAATCGATTGACTTTGTAAATAATATTTCAAATCGTTTAGAAAGCATTCAAAACAAAATGTTTGAAAAAGCAAAAAAGCGTATGGAAGAAAATGTCCGAACCGACATAACAACTCCGGAAGAATTTAAGGCCTATTTTTCAAACGCTAATGAGTGGATTGAAGATAATAAACGTGGCAAGGTTGCTTTTATAAAAGGAAAATGGTGTGGAGATTCTGCAACTGAAGAAATTTTAAAAGAATTAAAAATTACCATTCGTTGCTTACCTCTTGAGCAATCGGGTACTGCTGGTAAATGTTTATTAACCGGTAAAGACGCAACACTAGATGTTATTTATGCCCGTTCATATTAAAAACACTTATTTTACAAACATAAAAACCCGCCGATTTTTCGGCGGTTTTTATTTTTTAACTTTTCACCTCAAACTTGATTTAAATCTTTCACAGGCTCTTTTTACTTGCAAAAAAAGAAAAAACTGTTTAGAATATAACTCATAGTGAGTGTTTTCGCTATGTGAAATTAGATTAATCTAACTACCGGAGAATACATATGAAAAAACTTATTTTTACTATTTTAATTGCTTTTAGTTTTTGTTTAATCAACAGTGGCGACACTTTGGCTAAAAGAACTGTTAAAGAGATACACTATGAAGGGCCTTTCTCTGATTTTGATGGAAAAGTCATCTATAATAAAAAAGGAGAACTTGTAAGGCTTAAAGGAACACTCACTACCGACGATGGTAGTAAGACAGTTTACAAAGCGAACAAAGACGGTAAAATAACTATCAAACCAAAAAAATAACACCTCAATAAAAAAAAGACTTTAGTGTAAAAACTAAAGTCTTTTTTTATTGCTCTTAAAAACCATTAATCATCTAACATAGGGTCAATATCACCTATCATTTCTGTTGTTAAATGACCGGCTTCTGCTCTGATTTTACTTTCAATTTCTTCTGCAATATGCGGATTTTCTCTTAAAAAGATTTTTGCATTTTCACGACCTTGTCCAAGTTTATCACCCTTATATGAGAACCAAGCACCAGATTTATCAACAAGACCGGCTTTAACACCCAAATCTATCAATTCGCCGGTTTTGGAAATTCCCTCACCGTACATAATATCAAAATCAACCGTTTTAAACGGAGGTGCAACTTTATTTTTCACAATTTTTACTCTGGTTTGAGAACCTATAACATCTTCTTTATCTTTTATTGCACCGATTCGCCTAATATCCATTCTGACCGAAGCGTAAAACTTTAATGCATTACCGCCCGTTGTTGTCTCCGGATTTCCGAACATAACACCAATTTTCATACGAATTTGGTTAATAAAAATAATTAAAGTATTAGAACGTGAAACCGTTGATGTCAATTTGCGAAGCGCCTGACTCATTAAACGCGCTTGCAAGCCCATGTGAGAATCACCCATTTCACCCTCAAGTTCAGCTTTAGGAACAAGCGCAGCAACCGAGTCAACAACTAAAACATCGATAGCACCGGAACGAACCAATGTATCGGCAATTTCCAATGCTTGCTCACCGGCATCGGGTTGCGAAATCAATAAATTATCAATATCTACACCAATTTTTTTAGCATAAGATGGGTCTAAAGCGTGTTCGGCATCAATAAAAGCACAAGTTCCTCCGGTTTTTTGGGCTTGAGCAATAACACTTAAAGCAAGTGTGGTTTTACCCGAACTTTCAGGACCATAAATTTCTATAATGCGTCCTTTTGGAAGGCCTCCGATACCAAGCGCAATATCAATTCCCAAAGAACCGGTTGAAATTGCCTCAATATCAATATTTGTGCTTTGTCCAAGACGCATAATTGAGCCCTTACCAAATGCTCTTTCAATTTGGCTTAATGCCGCATCTAACGCTTTATCTTTTTCCATATTTGTCTCACTTTCACAAAATTGTTATTTATCTAACATTAAGTTATGTTCTATTTTTGTTCTAATTGCAAGAACTTTTTTAAACTTATCTTTTTTTTCCGATAATAATTTTATTTAAATTTCTACGGTCTAATTCTTTATATTCTTGTATTGCCGCAGTTACTACTGCTCCAAATATAACCGCCGCCCAATATAAATACATCCATATAAGCATTAGGGGCACCACCGCCACCGCACCGTATAGTGTTTTGTATACATTATTTTTGAGCATAAATAAAGCAAAGCCATTTTTTAATACCCAAAATAAAAACATTGCCACAAAAGCACCCATAAGAGCGTTTACAAAACCCACTTTTTTATTGGGTACAAAAATATAAACACCTGTTAATACAAGCCATGTTAATACAAAAGGTAAAACCCCTCCTAAAAATAACTGAATTTCCGGAATCGATTGTAATACATTATTAAAAGCGGCATACCCTCTTAAAGAAAAGGCAGTTCCCAAAAGCAGTGGACCAAGTGTTATAACCGTCCAATATAATGTAATTTTAGTAGTAAGTCGGCGCGGTCTGTTCACCTTAAAAATAAAATTAAAACTGTTTTCAATTGTAGATAAAAGTAAAATAGCCGTTAAAGCAATACCTATAACACCAATGGTTGTAAGTTTTGCCGTAGCATTGATAAACTCATTAAAATATATGCTTATATCAGCACTGGCATCAGGAACCATATTAGTAATTATAAACTCTTGAACTTGTTGTCTAACTTCAGAAAATACGGGAAAAGCCGAAAAAATCGCTAAAGCAATTGCTAAAACCGGCACAAGAGCAATCAGCGAAGTATAACTCAACGATGATGCCACTCTTAACACCGTATCGTGTTGTGCTCTTTTAACTAAGAAATAAGCAAATTTTTTAATTACTTCAACAAATTCTGACAATTTAGTTTTCCAACACATTCTACAAATCCTAAAAAAAAGGTTTACAAAACCGTATTAATTGGCTAAAAACAATCTAAAGACACATTATATCAATTTTTTTATAAACGCAAAGGAAATATGATATGACTACAAATACACCTTTAATGACTGGTAAAAAAGGTTTGATTATGGGTTTAGCAAACGATAAATCCATCGCTTGGGGAATTGCTAAAGCTTTAAATACACACGGTGCGCAAATCGCTATTTCTTATCAAAACGAAGCTTTGGAAAAAAGAGTTAGACCTCTTTCAGAGCAGCTTGATAATGAACCGTTGCTTATTAAATGCGATGTTACAGATTCGGCTTCCGTTGAAGAATGTTTTAAAGAATTGGGTGAAAAATGGGGCAAGATTGATTTTGTCGTCCACGCCATTGCTTTTTCGGATAAAGACCAATTAAAAGGACGTACAATTGATACGACATTAGATAACTTCTTAAACACTATGCACATTTCATGCTATTCTTTTATTGAAACATGCCGTTGCGCTTCTAATATTATGAACGAAGGTGGTTCAATTATTACATTATCATATTTGGGCGCCGAAAGAGTTTTACCAAACTATAACATTATGGGTGTAGCAAAGGCTGCTTTGGAAGCATCGGTACGTTATGCTGCGGTTGACATGGGAAAACAAGATGTCAGAGTAAATGCTATTTCAGCAGGTCCTATCAAAACATTAGCCGCTTCCGGTATAGGAGATTTTAGAAAAATTTTACGCTGGAACGAACTGAACGCACCTTTGTTACGCAACGTTACTCAAGAAGAAGTCGGAGCCGCTGCGCTTGCACTTCTTTCACCTTTGGGAATTGCAATTACCGGTGAAGTTTTACACGTTGATAACGGCTACAATAAAATTGCCATGTTAAATATGGATAATGCAAAAGAAACTTCTCAAGTTTTAGCAGATTTCTAGTGCATATATACTTATCAAGCCCGAATTTAAGTCGGGCTTTTAATTTTAAAGAGGAAAAAATGATAAAAATTTCTGCATATATTGTTACTCTAAACGAAGAATTGCGCTTAGATAAAACCTTAGCGGCCGTATCTCAAATTGCCGATGAAATAATTGTGGTCGATAGCGGAAGTACCGATAAAACCGAAGAAATTGCTTTAAAGCACAATGCAAAATTTATTTTTCATAAATGGAAAAATATTTCATCACAAAAAAACTTTGCTCAAAACGAATGCTCAAACGATTGGGTAATTTCTTTAGACGCCGATGAAGTTTTATCAGATAAACTAATTAATGAAATAAAAATAATTAAAGAAAATCCACAGGCAGATGCTTATAAAGTAAAAATTTGTGACATGCTTCCTGGTGATAAAAAACCACGCATTTTTGCTAAAACATACAATCAGGTTCGTTTATATAATCGAAAAAAAGCCAATATGCCCGATGATTTAACTCATGATAGAGTTGTATTGGGTGAAAATTGCAAAGTAGAACAATTAAAATCAAAAATTAATCATTATTCATATGTATCTTTAACTCAACTTTGGTTTAAGTTAAATATGTACACCGATGAACTGGTTAAAGTTGCGCTAGAGAAAAACAAAAAATATACTTTAATTCGTTTATATACCGAGTTTCCTCGCCAATTTTTGTTTTACTACTTTATGCGTCGCTATTGCTTGTACGGAACTTGCGGTTTTTGGATGGCAACATCTTATGCATATTTCAGATTTTTAAAAATTGCCAAATATTTTGAATATAAAGCATTAAATAAAAAGGACCAATAAAATGATACTTTTTAGGTTAGAAGAAGAATCATCTTTTGATGCTTGGTTAATCTAACACGTTATTGTGGGAATATATAAAGCCTACCACTTTCCATAATGCACTTTTTCCGGAATGTACCTGTCTTGAGGTTGTTTTGGTGTTTCTAACGGATACCCGATTGGTACAATAGCAATCGGCCTGATGTTTTCAGGCAAGTTAAACACCTTTCTTAAACCATCAACTACTGGCGTTATAGGCGCCGCACCGCAAAAACATGCCCCAAGCCCTTTTGAATGACACGCAAGTAACAAATTTTGGGTTGCTAAAGCACAATCAACATCTGACATATTCCAAGAATCTTTATCATCTTTGCTGTGAAAAGCAACGTCTGTATTGCCACAAACAATAATAACACAAGAAGCATTTTTAGCAAAAGAAGTCCATATTTGAAATTTTTTTATTTCATCCATAATTGATAAATCTTCCAAAACTAAAAATTCCCACGGTTGCCTATTGTGTGCCGACGGAGCATAAGAAGCCGCTCTTAAAACATCTTCAATATCTTGTTTGGAAACTTTTTTACTTGTATCAAACTGACGAACAGAACGTCTGGTTAAAAGCCCTTGATATAACTCCATAATTGCCTCCTTTATTTATTAATTTTCTTATCAAGTTTTTCAAGTTCATCAATATATGATGAAATTAAATTTAATCCTTTCTGCCAAAAATCTACATTTTTAGGATTTAGGCCGAAAGGTTTTAATATATCTTCATATTCGCCTATTGCAGTTTTTGATAAAAGTTCTAAATATTTATCGGCAAAATTTTCTACCCTGTTTTCAACTTTTACCTGATAGAGCGAATTAACCAAACAATCGGCAAAAGAATATGCATATACATAAAACGGTAAAAAGAAAAAATGCCCCACATTCGACCAAATATATTTACAGCTATCGTCTACCTCAACATATTCTCCTAAACCTGCCCTCATTTCTTCAAGCCAAATTTGACATAATCTGTCTTCTGACACTTCGCCGTTTTTGCGTTCATTGTGCGCTCTTGTCTCAAAAAAGTGAAATGATATTTGCCTTATCGCCGTATTAATCATATCCGATACTTTTGTTGCAATTAAACAAAGTTTTGCCTTATCATCGGTTGTAGAGTTAAGCATATTTTGAAAAACCAGCATTTCACCGAACACGGAAGCAACTTCTTCTGTTGTCATACGAGAGCGTTCGTTCAAATCTCCGTTCTTTGTCCGCAATTGATGATGACAACCATGCCCCAACTCATGAGCCAATGTCAAAACATCATTTTGTTTGCCGGTAAAATTTAAAAACAAATAAGGGTGCTCACTTGCCAGCGGTGCGCTACAAAATGCTCCGCTTCTCTTTCCGTCACGAGGAGGAACATCTATCCAAGAATTATCAAAAAACTCTTGAGCAATTTTTCCGAGTTTTTCGGAAAAACCGTAATATCCTTTCAAAACCGTATCAACCGCTTCTTCCCACGAATATTGTATATCTGCCGAAAAAGGTAGAGGTGCGTTTCTGTCCCAATAACTTAATTTTTCGATTCCGAGCCATTTTGCTTTTAATTTATAAAAGCGATGAGCAATATTTTTGTAGTTTTCTTTAACAGTCTGTGCCAGTGCTTCAACCATATTGTCATCAACTTCTTCTGCTAAATTACGAGCAGAAACAGGGCTTTTAAAACCTCTTTTTTCATCTTCAATTGCTTTGTCCTTAATAATCATATTATAAATAAGAGAAAATAACGGAGCATTTTGTTTTGCAACTCTGTTTATTT
>JAZRHJ010000122.1:0-3658 GCA_045644695.1 Alphaproteobacteria bacterium
ATTTATTTACAGTGGGAATTTCTCATAATGAATGGAATAAACTTTTGCATAATGAGAAAAATCCGCTGATTAATAAAGTTGTTTCCGGTAGTTATTCACCAGGCTCAACATTTAAAATTGCCGTGGCACTTGCCGCTCTTGAAAACAATATAGTAAATAAGGATAAAGAGTTTTATTGTGGTGGAGCAATGCCATTGGGTAATCATATTTTTCACTGTTGGAAGCATTCGGGACATGGTAATCAAGATATAGTTGATGCGCTTAAAAATTCTTGCGATATTTATTTTTATGAAGTTGCTCAATTGTTAGGAATTGAAAATATTGCAAATATGTCAAGAATATTGGGTTTAGGCGAAAAAACAGGGGTTAGTTTGGAAAATGAACAAAAAGGTCTTATACCTGATAAAGAATGGAAACTTAAAAGATATGGTGATAAGTGGCAAATCGGTGAAACTATTATTGCAGGAATTGGGCAGGGATATGTTCAAGTTACTCCATTACAGTTGGCAGTTATGACAGCAAGAGTTGCTAATGGTGGATATGAAATTAGTCCTTCATTTACAAAATTAAGTTTAAACGAAAAAGGAAAAATTAAAAAACTGCCGATTTCTCACAAAAATTTGGAAATTGTTAAACAGGGTATGTTTGAAGTGGTTAATGGCGAAAGGGGAACTGCAATTGCTTCGGCATTTAATTTGGATGGTATAAAAATGAGTGGCAAAACAGGCACTACTCAAGTGAGAAGAATTAGTATGAAAGAACGTCAAAGCGGTATTATTAAAGACGAAGATTTGCCTTGGCGTTTGCGTAATCATGCTTTGTTTGTCGGCTTTGCACCACATGATAAACCTAAATATGCAGTGGCCGTAATTGTTGAACATGGGTCATCCGGAGCAGGAGTGGCAGCACCTATTGCTTCTAAAATTTTACAAAAAGCGTTAGAACTTAACATTTAATAAACGAGAAGTGTGATGTCGAGATATTATGAACAAAGATTTAAAGGATTAAACCTTTCGTTAAAAGAAAAATTTTTTAACTTAAATTTTGGTTATGTTTTTTGTATTATATTATTAGCTCTTATCGGCTTTATTACATTATATTCGGCTGCTAACGGAAATTTTTATCCTTGGGCTATTAAACAAGGCCTAAGATTTGGAGTTTGCTTCTTTATTATGATAGCGTTGGCGCTTGTGGATATTAAAGTTTATTTGAAATATTCTTATATTGTCTATTTTTTGGTGCTATTATTACTTATCGGTGTTGAAATTGGCGGTCATGTCGGAATGGGAGCGCAAAGATGGATAGATTTTAAGTTGTTTAAATTGCAACCTTCCGAATTAATGAAAATAACGTTGGTTTTAGTTTTAGCGAAATATTTTCAAAGTTGCAATTTGCAAAAGATTGAATCTTTAAGAGGTTTAATTGCTCCACTGTTTATGGCATTTTTTCCGGCGGTGTTGATAATTTTGCAACCTGATTTGGGTACATCGCTAATGCTTTTATTTACTACTGCGGCAATTTTCTTTGTCGTAGGTGTTCAGTGGTGGAAGTTTGCTACATTGGGGATTTTGGCGCTTGTTGGGGCGCCGATAGCTTGGCATTTTTTACATCAGTATCAAAAAAACAGAGTGCTTACGTTCTTAAATCCTGAAAGTGACCCGTTGGGGACGGGATACCATATTATTCAATCTAAAATTGCATTAGGTTCAGGTGGTGTTTTTGGTAAAGGATTTTTGCACGGAACACAAAGTCATTTAAATTTTTTACCTGAAAAACATACTGATTTTATTTTTACAATGCTTTCGGAAGAGTTTGGCTTAATTGGTGGTGCTTTTGTTATTTTGCTTAATTTGGTTATTATTGCCTACGGATATATTTTTGCTTTTAGGACAACCAGTTATTTTGCAAAATTAGTAGTTATAGGCTTAAATACAAACTATTTTCTATATGTGTTTATTAACATTGCAATGGTTTTAGGTTTGTTACCTGTTGTGGGTATTCCGTTACCGCTTATTTCTTATGGAGGAACAGTTATGCTGTCGGTAATGGCCAGTTTTGGTATCATTTTATGCATGGACGTCAATAGGCATATAAATCTGGGGCGCAGTTCTCTCGGAGATGACTAGGCATTAAGCAAAAAATTATTTTTTGTGCGATATTTTTTCCGCTTTATTGATAATAAAATTTTTTATTTTGCTAAGTTTTCTTTGACGTTTAATTTTATTTTGCCTATAGGCTAAATATCCTTCGTAAGATATTAAAGCAATTGCTGATATAATTAAAGGTAACAAGTAATATATTATGCGATAGGCGATTAATGCACCAAACAATATTGCCTGATTTTCTGAGCCTGGGATAATATTTGAAAATACAAGTTCGAAAACACCTAATCCACCTGGAACTTGACTGTATACTCCTAATATTTGTGCAATAATATATGCGCCGATAAATGTGTTAAACGGAATATCAATAAAATGTATTAATGTAAAATATAAAACCAACGATGCCATTAATATATCTATGCTGCCAATGAATATTTGTGCAAGTGACATTTTAAAATTCGGCATCTTAAATTTTATCCCTTTTATTTCGATGGATTTTTTGTAAACGACGCTCGCTGTTAAATATATTACTAAACCGACCAAAGATGCCAAAGCAACTATTGTTGTAGTAATTTTTGATGCAACACCATCACCGAAAGCATGATCAGGTGTTATTGCATAACCGATTATTATTAAGAAGAAACAGGCAACTAAATATGTGAAACCGGAAAAAGTTATCATTTTAACAATTTCAGATGCTTTAATGCGCCATCTGGTGTATAAGCGATATCTTATTGCACCACCTGATACAATCGCATGACCGGCATTGTTACTTACGCTAAAACCGATAAAGGCGGCAAAAACGCATTTCCATATGCTTGTTTTATGCTTAATGTATAATAAGGCTAAATAGTCATAAGAAGATAGTGCTATGTATCCCATAAAAGAGGCAATGCAGGCATATAAAATATTGGTATTAGGAATGCTTAATAATGCATTTTTTATATCTTCAAACGGATATTTTGATAATTGGTTATAAAGCATATATGCAGCCAAGACAAAAAAGAGCAACCCGGCCCAAGATATTGATTTTTTGATAATTTTTTTTGTTTTGGATGCGAATTTGGTACTATTTATCGTTTGTTTTTTCATTTTTTGCCTTTATTTGTTTTTTGATATTTTCATCAATGTATAATCTGATATCGGGGCCATAGGTCTTACGAACGTATGATGTTATTTCCGATGGATTTTCTTTAAATTTTTCGGCTTTTGTTTGAGCTTGCAGTAACATTTCAATTTGTAAATTTTTTTCAACTTCATCACGTCGTGTAGCAGCATTTGGGGCGTCGTATACGGATGCTACATTGAAATATATATGAGCCAAATATTCATTTTTAGGATAAATTTCACCTAAAGCAAATATTTCACCAAGTTCTGACATTGCAGGTACATTGCCTTGAGATGCGGCTCTTTGCATATATTTTACAGCATTTCCGTAGTTTTTGGTTATACCTTGTCCGTTTTTATACATGATTCCGAGTAAAAATTGAGCGATGTCAAATTGTGCTTTGGCAGCATCTTTTCTGGCAATGCGCTTTTTTGCCACTGTCTTATCG
>JAZRHJ010000123.1:0-1996 GCA_045644695.1 Alphaproteobacteria bacterium
TAACATCTTCTTTGAAACGTTTTAATTGTGCAAGTGATCCATCATGAATAACTACACTGTCACGAAGCAAACGAACTTTTGCACCACGTTTTACGATACCTTCAGTTATCATACAACCACCAACTTTACCGACACCGGTAATGTTAAACACGTTTCTAATTTCGGCATAACCTAAAAGTTTTTCTCTGATTTCAGGTGAAAGTAGGCCCTCTAAACCTTTCTTAACATCATCTGCTACATCGTAAATGATAGAATAGTAACGAATATCGATACCATCACGACGAGCCATATCACGCGCTTGCGGAATGGCGCGAACATTGAAACCGATGATGAAAGCGTTAGATGCTTTGGCAAGTGTAACATCAGATTCTGAAATAGGTCCTACGGCAGAGTGTAATACTTGAACAGAAACTTCTTCATTTGAGAATTTGTTTATTGTTCCTTCAATTGCTTCAATAGAGCCCTGAACGTCGGCTTTAATAATTACGGCTAAATGTTTTGCTTCGCCCGATTTAATTTTATCAAGCATTTGTTCCATAGCCGATTTAGCACTTTTCACTAGTTTAGCATCACGTTCTTTCCTGATACGATAATTGGTCACTTCTTTGGCTTGGGTTTCGTCTTTTACGGCAATAAAGTTGTCACCCGCTGATGGGGTTCCTTGTAAACCCAATACTTCAACTGGAGTAGCAGGACCGGCAACGTGCAATTTTTTGCCATGTTCGTTAAACATAGCACGAACGTGTCCCCATTCTTTGCCGGCAATAAATACTTCACCAACACTTAATGTACCAGATTGAACTAAAATGGTTGCCACGCTACCACGACCTTTTTCCATTTTTGCTTCAATAACTGTACCTTCGGCTTTACGATTTGGGTTTGCTTTTAAATCTAAAATTTCGGCTTGTAATAAAATTGCTTCCAATAAGCCATCGATATTAATGCGTTTCTTGGCAGAAACTTCGGCACATAAGCATTCACCACCCATTTCTTCAACAGCGATACCATGTTGTAAAAGTTCGGTCTTAACACGCATAGGATCGGCTGCCGGTAAATCAATTTTATTAATGGCTACCACAATAGGCACTTCAGCGGCTTGCGCATGTCTGATAGCTTCAACGGTTTGTGGCATAATACCATCGTTTGCGGCAACAACCAAAACAACAATATCGGTTACTTTTGCACCACGAGCACGCATTTCGGAAAATGCTTCGTGACCCGGAGTATCGATAAATGTAATCTTTTGACCGCCATGTACTTCAATTTGATATGCACCAATGTGTTGTGTAATACCACCGGCTTCTTTTGCTACAACATTAGTAGCACGTAAAGCATCTAATAATGATGTTTTACCATGGTCAACGTGTCCCATTACCGTTACAACAGGGGCTCTCGGTAATAAATCATCGGCATTGTCTTCAGGACCTGTTAACCCTTCTTCAACATCGCTGTCTGCTACACGCTTAAATTTGTGTCCCATTTCTTCAACTACAATTTGGGCAGTATCGGCATCAATAGGTTGATTAATTGTTGCCATAACGCCTAAGGCCATAAGTTTTTTAATTACTTCGGCACTTTTTTCGGCCATACGGTTGGCAAGTTCTTGTACGGTGATTACCTCAGGAATTATAACTTCTTTAATAATTTTTTCCTGTGATGTAACTTGAACAACTTGTTTTGGTTGTTTTTTCTTGAAACGACGGCGAGGCGCACCATATCCGTAATCATCATCGTCGTCATCAGCATTCATATATGAATTGAGGCTTACTTTATTATTACGACGAGGCGATTCAAAACTGCGTTTTTGAATTTTTTTACGCTCTTGTTCAAAAGTTTCGGCTTTGCTTAAACCTTTTGATGAATTGTTAGATAATTTTTTATCTTTTTTGTACCCGTCATCATCATCGTCATCATCAAAATCACGAGATTTTTTATTTCGAGTATAAATTTTATCGTCATCAGTCGTTTTATGCGTATTTTGATTTTGTTGTAACGC
>JAZRHJ010000124.1:0-6480 GCA_045644695.1 Alphaproteobacteria bacterium
ACGCTATGCGGTAAATTAAAGGTAGGCGGCAACTTGTACATTAGCGAACATTTTTTTGTTAATGTCGATGTTAGTTATTTGTTACCTTTTGCAAGGCATCAAACCCTAAGTTATGAAGGGTTTATTGTAGGTGCCGGTATAGGTTACAGGTTCTAAAGTGCTACACTTGCAGGGTGCCGCTAATTTAGCGGCACTTTGTTCTTGACTGTAAACAAAACTCATTTAATATTAAATGTAAAGGTTTAATAAAAAAGGCAAGATATGGACAATAAGACACTTAAAAACAAAACGCTTTTGGTCATTATTGTAACTCTGGTTACAATGGCTTTAGAAATTTGCTTTGGAATTATAAGCAAATCTATGGCCTTAACAGCCGACGGCTTTCACATGGCAACGCATGCTCTGGCATTAAGCATTACGTTTGTTGTGTGTCACATTGTGGCAAAACATAAAGACAAAGAAGAGCGTTTAAATGCAATCGGCGGTTATACAAGTGCCATCTTTTTAGGTCTTACCGCATTGGGCATAATTTATGAGTCGGCAGAAAGGTTTATCAATCCGAAACTTATCTCTTTTAACGAGGCAATTTTGGTTACCGTTATCGGCTTGGCGGTTAATGTTGTGTGTGTGCTTATTATGACAGATTCTCATCATCACGGGCACAATCATTGCCACCACCACGAGCACAAAGAAAACCTCAATTTTAAAGCCGCATATTTGCACATATTGGCAGATGCTCTGACCTCTGTTATGGCAATTGTCGCTTTGTTGTTGGGAAAATATTTCGGCTTGGTATTTTTAGACCCGCTAATTGGTATTGTAGGCGGCCTCATTATCTTAAAATGGGCAGTGGGTTTGTTAAAAACCTCGTTTAAAATACTAATTAATTAACACTGTTAAAATCTTCCGTTAGTTTGATTTTGTTCAAACACGGAAGATTTTTTTGTTTAAATTTATAAATAGGGCTTGTGACTTTTAGCCATAAATCATATATTGTTAAAAACTTGAAACGATTAAAAGGAAAATAATAAAATGAGCAGTTGTTTGGTTTTAGAAGGCGGCGCCAAAAGAGGTATTTATACCGCAGGTGTTTTAGATGTTTTTTTAGAAAACGGTATAATTACAGATGGCGTAATCGGTGTTTCGGCCGGAGCCATACATGGCTGTTCATATGTTTCAAAACAAATAGGAAGAAGCATTCGTTATAATGTGAAATATAATGACGACTACCGGTTTATGAGTTTTAAATCGTTTTTAAAAACCGGCAATGTGGTAGATACAAATTTTGCATATTATGAATTGCCCGAAAAACTCGACCTGTTTGACCATAAAACCTTTGAAGAAAATAATACAAAATTTTATGCAACCTGTACCAATATCAATACAGGTAAAGCCGAATATATTTTATGTCCGAATTTAAGACAGCATTACATTAACTATTTAAGGGCTTCGGCATCTATGCCATTGGTATCTCAAATTGTAAAACTTGATAATAATTGTTATTTAGACGGCGGTATATCCGACAGTATTCCGCTTAAAGCCGCATTTGACTTGGGCTTTGATAAAAACATTGTGGTGCTGACAAGACCAAAAGGATATGTCAAAAAACAGTTTTCTTTGTTATGGCTTGTAAAACTTGTTTACCGTAAGTTTCCTAATTTTATTAATACCATTAAAAATCGCCACAAAGTTTATAATCAGACTATCGAATATATTGAACAACTTGAAGATAAAAAACAAATTTTCGTAATTAGGCCCAGCAAATTAATTAAAATCGGTCGTATGGAAACAAATGTCGAAATTATTAAGCAAATGTACGAATTGGGCAGACAAGATGCCTTAAAGGTAGTTAATGATGTTAAAAATTTTTTGGCATAGATATTTTTTTGTTGCCAAATAATAAATATTGGAGTATGTTGCTCTCACTTTTAACAAAATAATCAAACTTAAAATTGTAAATATGGAGATAAAAATATGAAACAACTCGCAGGATCAATCAGAATCGGTTGGGTAATTGAGTATAAAGGTAAACCTTGGACAATTACAAAGGCCTCACACATTAAACCGGGAAAAGGCGGCGCTTTTATGCAGGTTGAAATGAAATCTGTTGAAGAAGGTACAAAAACAAATGAACGTTTCCGCACGGAAGATACGGTTGAAAAAATGATGGTTGAAGACAAAGATTGTCAATTTTTGTTTGAAGATTCTAACGGTCTTACTTTTATGGAATGTGAAACATTTGAACAATTTACTATGCCGGCTGACATTTTGGGTGATTCTCGTCCGTTTTTAACCGATGGTATGAATGTTCGCATTTCACATATTAATTCGCGTCCTATTTCGGTTGAACTTCCTTTACAAGTTGTTTGCACGATTGTTGAAACAGAACCTGTTGTTAAAGGTCAAACCGCTGCTTCTTCTTACAAACCGGCAATTTTAGATAATGGTGTAAGAGTTATGGTTCCGCCGTTTATTAATGCAGGCGATAAAATTGTAGTTGGTACAAACGAAGCAACTTATGTTGAAAGAGCAAAATAATGTCTTATGTTTCACCACTTTTAACATCTTTTGTAAATGCTGTTAAAAAATCGGCCTCTTCTTTAGATAGAGATTTTAATGAGTTGGAACAACTCCAAAATTCTATTAAAGGAAACAAAAATTTTGTATTTAACTCATATTCTCGTCTTGAAAAAAATCTAAAAACCGAACTTGGTAAAATTAGGCCCGATTTACCGGTTTTTACTCCGTCGGATAATGTTGTCGGTAATTCATATTTTGCAATTTCGCCAATTGACGGAATTGTAAATTTTGCTCACGGCAATCCGAACTTTGCCGTTTGTGCGGCGCTTGTGGAAAATGGCGCAATTATATGCTCAGTGGTTTATAATCCGTCACGTGATGAAACGTTTTTTGCCGAAAAAGGAAAGGGCGCATATAAAGAAGGATATCGCAGTCATGAACGTTTGCGTGTTTCTTCTGCTAAAGAACTTCAAGGCGCACTTGTTTCAAGTTGTGTTAGCGGTGATCAAATTGCTGCAAGTTCTAAACTTTTAAGTTCTGTGTGCACTAAAACCGGCGATTTGCGTATCGGTGGCTCATTGTCGCAAGATTTAGCATATTTAGCCGGCGGAAAGTTAGATGCCGTTGTTTGTTTAAATGCTCACATTGCATCTATGGCAGCCGGAATATTGCTTGTGAAAGAAGCTGGCGGTTCGGTTAGAAATGCCGAACAAAAAGATATAAGGGTTGAAGATTTAAATGAAATTTTCAAAAAAGGAAATTTGGTCGCTTCAAATTTTAATCTTAACCAAAAAGTTTTTGAAATTTTTAAATAAAAGGTAAAAAAACTCTTGATAAATTTATTCGATTAGGTTATAAGAGCATAAATTTGTTTGTAGAGTTTAAAAATTGGAGAAAAAAAATGAAAAAAGGTATACATCCTGACTATCACGAAATCACTTATGTGATGACTGACGGCACAGAATGCAAAGTTAAAAGCACTTGGGGTAAAGAAGGTGCTAAAATGAATTTGGAAATTGATCCTAAATCTCATCCGGCTTGGACAGGTGTTCATCGTATGGTTGATACAGGCGGTCAGGTTTCTAAATTTAACAGTAAGTTTGGCGCATTTGGTATTAAAAGCGGTACAAACTAAACTGGTTACTCCTTAAAAAATAAAAAAATGCCGATTCGTCGGCATTTTTTTGTTTGTGTTATAAACTATTCGAAAATATTTATAAAATATTAAATTTACAATATAAAAACGGCACCTAAAGGTGCCGTTTTCATAAATAATACCAGAAGGTCAAAAGCCTCCCTCTGTTAGGCTATCGTAGATTGTTAACTCGATGGCGTTCTACACCAAAGTTAAAGCCCACATTTAGGTACAACGAACCAGACTTGTGAGTATCACCCACATAGGTATTTGGAAAATGTTTGTAACCTAAATTAAGGGTCAAAGCATTGCCCGTAGCGTGCATCTGCCAACGATATTCAATACCGCCGCCAAATGTCAAACCAGAGCCGTTATGTGCCAATGGCACACACTGTCCCTCTTGATTAACCTGCACGTCTTTGCGATGCTTACCGAACAAGTAACCACCCTGTGCATACAGGCTGATAACATGCTCATACTGTCCCATGCAAAGCACGTTTACATGAAAACGAGCATCAGTGGCATACGCTAAGTATTTCTTACCGGGCTCAATTGCCTCAGCGTTGTACTGACGCATCAATGCTGATCCGCCTACATTGACAGACACCCATCTCCAGTCATGTCGGTAACGAAGACCAAACTCGGGACTGAAGAAAGCGCCCTCGGTAATGCTGTTTTCACAAGTATTAACACCTGCAAAAATCTCGATACCGTGGCCAAAAGCCTCAGCACCTTTACCGCCGAGTTTCTCTACAGTAACAACATCGCCTCTGGTAGTGCGACGCTCAACATCAATTGCCTGATAATAAGGCAAATTTGTTAGAGACTCATTAAGGTAAGATGCCGTTGTTGCCGACACCTTATTTGAAGGAACAAAATATCCCTCCTGACCATCAATGCGCACCATGCGAACATTAAGTTCTTGTGCATTAGCGTTGTTGTTTGCTACTATTGATGCTACCAACAATACGGCAGCAAAAAATATCTTTTTCATATGTTTTTGTTTTGTGAGAGAATTTCTCCTCCCGATTATTAAATAAAAACTAACGGATCTGTGCTATGCACTCACCGCCACAATATATAGACAGAAGACCATCTTCCGCCTGGAAATGATAATCTTCAACTACTGTTGAAAGGTTACCATCTCGCCACCCCCAAAACTCAAGGGTAGTAAAACGCACATTACGCATACAGGTATCACCCTGAAAATATGCAATGCGGTCGTCCATATCAACAGATATGGCAGGTTCCCATCTCTCTTTTAGATAGACACCACCATTATACTCCTCGCCAAAGTTTCCTTCAACAAAAAATGCGCCGGTAATATCCTCAAAAGAGGGTAAGTCTTCTTCCATATCAAACACGACTGCTACAGCGCCATGCTCGGTACGGATTGTTAAGCACTTCATGGCATATGAACCACGAAATTCATCTGCAGGAACGGCAGAAATGCCGGCACCAACAATATTACCCCATTCAAGCGGCAAAATTTTGTCGCCCAAATCATCGTCATCGTTATCAAAAAATTCGATTTCAATTGGGGTAGTTGGAATGAGGCGGTCAACGTCATCTTCGTTTGCACTATTGTCCTCAACAGGCAATGTGTATTCGAAGCCCAAATATGTGCTCTCCTCACAAGAAGTACACATAAACCCCACGAAAAGTAGGGCGTAAAAAAATCTATTCATATCGTATGTTTTTTATTGTTTCAAAACAATGCTTTATGAAAAAAATATTTCATTTAAAAATAATTCTCATAACAGCATACACAATCTATAATTTATCAATTGTAATTTAACATAAAAATATAATGTTTACAAGAAAAAAATAATTAATAAGGTGTTTTTTTTGACAAATTTTTAGGACTATTTGCCGAAAACGGAAAAAACTCACAAAAAAAGCATAATGCTAAAAAAAAAACTTGTATATATGGCATATTTTTCATATTGTAAGTGCAATAACAATATTAACGGAAAGGATAATGCTATGACTGCACCTTTAATGCCAAAAGCAACCGCAGTGTGGTTGGTGGAAAATACAACATTAACATTTAGGCAAATTGCAACTTTTTGTGAATTACATGAACTTGAAATTCAGGCAATTGCAGATGGAGATGTCGCATATAATATTATTGGTATAAGCCCCGTATCTAACGGACAACTTACTATTGAAGAAATTAAACGTTGTGAAGAAGATGCTTCGCAAAATTTGGTAGCAAACATTATGGAACGTAATGTAAAAGAGCAAAACAGCAAAAATAAAAAGGTTTTATCTCCATCACAGCGCAATGATAAACCGGCAGCAATTTTGTGGCTTATTAAAAATTGTCCGCAACTTGCCGATTCTCAAATTAGAAAATTAGTTGGAACAACTAATCCTACTATCGATTCTATCAGGAACGGCACGCATAAAGATATGGCAAATCTTCGTGCAAAAAATCCGGTAGCAATCGGGCTTTGTTCAGACAGGGAGTTAGATTCGGCAATTAATACGGCTAAGGAAAAAGTTGAAAAAGCAATTATAAAAGCTCAAAAAGTAACCAATAAAAAATGTAAAAGCAAATCAACAAAGAAAACTGCTGCAAAAAAAACAACTAAAAAATGCAACAGCAAAAAAGATGTTGCCAAGAAAAAAACAACTAAAAAAGATTAGTTGGAAACCAATAATGAAAACAAAAAAACGGAACAAAATGTTCCGTTTTTTTTAGCGTATAAGTAAGTTATATTTTCTTTTCTTCAATTGCATACACATCTTTAACGCGCCATTCTTCACCGTAAGGAACTAAAACATAAATAATTCGTCCTTGACACAGGCCAAACCATTTG
>JAZRHJ010000125.1:0-2216 GCA_045644695.1 Alphaproteobacteria bacterium
AATGAACAACAAAATAAACTCAAAAAAATTGCCGTAACAGCAAGTATAACATTGGCTTGTATACTTTGCATCATTAAAACCTTTGCTTCTGTTTACACGGGTTCATTGGCAATTTTATCTTCTCTTATTGACAGTTTATCAGATGTTTTTGCCTCTTCTGTTTCTTATATTGCGGTCAAATTTTCAACAAAGCCCGCAAATTGTTCACATCGTTATGGTTATGGACGAGCAGAATCTTTGAGTGCTTTGATTCAGGCGGCATTTGTTGCCGGTTCAGGATTATTTGTTTTATATGATGGGTTTAATCGCATTTTTAATCCGTTAGAGATTCACCAAACTACTTTTGGTTTAATCATTATGCTTATCAGCCTTATCGCAACGATTGTTTTAATTTCTTTTCAAAAATATGTATCTAAAATAACAGGTTCTGTTGCCATAAGTGCCGATAGTGCACATTATATTGTTGATGTTTTAACAAATATCTCCATTATTTTATCTTTGGTCGTTGTAAAATTTTTAAAATTTAATTGGTTTGATATTTTTACGGCTGCCCTTATTGCAATTTACTTAATTTATAATGCATATAAAATTGCCGCTGAAGCAATTGGAGCATTAACCGATAAAGAGTTAAGCGATGAAATAAGAAATGATGTAATTGAAATTATAAATTCGTGCGAAGGAATAAAAGGCTTTCACGATTTTAGAAGTCGCGACCTAGGCGGAATTTATTTATTTGAAATACACCTTGAACTTGATGGTAATTTACCATTATTTAAGGCTCATGAACTTACCGAAAATGTTGAAAATAAAATTAAAGCAAAGTTTTATAATGCCCAAATTATAATCCATCAAGATCCTTTCGGCATTAATGAAGCAAGATTAGATGATGTACTATACGGTAAATGCAATATATAAAAATATTTACATTTCAAATATTGGGCGACCTTGTACCATACGAGTCATTTGTGTTTCTATTGCGGTTGCCAAATTAATTTTTCCGCTTTTAATAATGCTTCTTACTTGGCATCCTTTAGTTGTATCTGGATTTGCAAATACATATCTTAAAATTGGAACTTTTTGACCAACACCTCTCAAACTTTGGTGGCAAACGGCTAACAAACCACGGGAAAGCAGGTCATAAGCCAAATCTTCACTCATATCAGATGATGAAGCATATTTTACCATTGAGTTAATTGCATCGGTAATATTATTGGCGTGAATTGTTGATAAAACCAAGTGACCTGACGTTGCTGCACGCAAACATTCGCTTGCAGCATCGGGAGACCTTATCTCACCTACCAAAATATAACGAGGTTTTGAACGCAATGCCGATTTTAAGCAATCTCCCCAATTGTTATTTACAGGCTGTGTCTGTTTACATAACCCGAAAGAACCGTTTAATGCCGTATATTCTCCATCAAGTGGCATTTCTGAAGGATCTTCAATAGTATAAGCAAAACCGCCTTCTTGGTCTAAAAATTCTTTTAATAAAGAAGATATGGCTGTCGTTTTACCAGAACCTGTGGCTCCTGCCCACAAAATAAGCCCCGAAGCTTTGCTTAACTGCATAAGATAATGAACAACATCTTTTCTAAAACCGAGACTGGCAAGTTCAGGAACATATTGAGGCATTTTTCTTATACAATATTGAATACCGTTTATGGTGTTTGTTCTTTCAACACGAAATAGCACATTTTCATAAGAAATTGAATAACTGGAATTTCCCTCATAAGCAGATTCAACCAAATTATAAAAATCATCAAAATCTGTCGGATTAAATATTTGTAACCCATTTTCTGTTAAATCATCGGGAATATAGGCAACTTTTTCAGGGGTAATATATATATCAGAAAAAAAGATGTCGTTAATTCTAGTCATAGCAATTCCTTATCTATATTTAAAAACACTGCTATGTTATTTTATTTAAATATTTTTTTCAACAAAAAACCGGCATGCATGCCGGTTTTTATTACACATTTAATATAAGTGTCATATTACTTGTATGAATTTATCCATTCAGTAATAGTTGATTGAGAGTTAAAGCCTACTTTAACATCAACTTGTTTACCATCCTTAAATAAAAACATCGTAGGAATTGAGCGAATCGCATATTGTGCAGCCGTATCCGGTGCTTCATCGACATTCATTTTACAAATTTTAACTACGCCATCAAGTTCTTTGCCTACTTCTTCAAGAATCGGCCCTAATTGACGACA
>JAZRHJ010000126.1:0-1287 GCA_045644695.1 Alphaproteobacteria bacterium
TTAAATTATGGGAAAAATTATAAAAAATATTTTAGTTTTAATTTTAATCGTTTTGCTTATTCCAAACGCTTATGCATCGGGCGAAGGGATAAACGATTTTTTAAATATAATTCCAGAAGGAATAAAATTCGAAAACGAGCATGAAATTTTAGAACTGATTAAGATTGATAAATTATTTAACTTGATAATTAATTCATTTACTGACGGTTTAAAAAGCGTTAGTTCATTATTTTTTTCGTTATTTATAATCGTTATTTTGTTAAGTGTATTTGCTAATTTTGAAAAAAATAAAGATTTAAATAAGACAATTGATGCTGCTGCGGTCGTAGTAACCGTTGCAATTACGTTTAATTCTGTTGTTAAGTGTTTTGAACAATGTACCAATAACATTGAAAGCTCGGCCGTTTTTTGTAAGTCGTGTATACCAATCATATTATCGCTTTGTATTTCATCGGGAAATACATTTTCGGGAGCGGGTTTTTCTTCTTTGATTTCGTTTTTAACTTCTCTTTCTCAAAACGTTTCTCAACATATATTTTTTTCTATAATTATTGTAATGTTTTGTTTTTCGTTACTTCAAAATGCAGAATTCAGTTTTGATTTTTTATCATTTGCAGGGCAAATAAAACGATTTATAAAATGGGGAATTGGAATATTTATTTCAATTTTTTCAATATCTGTTTCGTTTCAGACTTTTTTATCGGCATCGCAAGATTCTTTTGTAAAGCGTTCAATAAAAACAGCAGTCGGGACGTTTGTGCCGGTTGTAGGCACGTCGTTGTCGGCGGGTCTTGATTCGGTTTTTGCAATGGCATCTAATACTAAAAACACTGCTGCAATTTGCGGCGCAATTGTTGTTTTAATTATCTTTTTAAAAAGCATCATAACAACTTTTCTTTATGGTTTTGGTATGTCACTTCTAAAAACATTTGCATCTCTTTTAGGACTTAAAAACTATTCGAAATCAATTTTAATTATTTCGGATACGTTTTATATTATGTGCGCAGTTGTATGCTGTTGCGCATTAATGACTATCGTGTCGTTTTTTGTGGTGTGTATTAACATTTTATGAAAATATTTTTAGTTATAATTATTTTAGCATTGTTATCATCTCAGATTTTAAGACTTGTTCCCGAAAATAGATATATTAATTTAATAAAGCCGGCGCTTATGTGCGCTGTGTTATTAACTGTTTTTTCATTTGCATTAAAAGTTAACTATAAAAATCAAATGAATTTTACAAGCATTGATGCAAATGAAAAAGAAGTGTGGAATAATGCCGCTTCT
>JAZRHJ010000127.1:0-3380 GCA_045644695.1 Alphaproteobacteria bacterium
TATTTAGAGTTTCTCCATTTTATTACTTTATTTTAATATAAGAAATCTATAAACATTTGGCAAGAGGTACAACAAGAAATCTTTTTAATCCACAGCCCATAATGTTTATTGTTAACATAATTATTGCAGATTAAAAAAAAATGTTTATGATAATGTTGTTATAATATAAGGTAATATTTTGCGGCGACTAATAATGGCACTATTGAAAAAAATTACAAAATCTGCATTTGCTGTTAATATAATAAGCCATTTGGCTTATTGGTACATACGTTTTGTAAAAAAAACGACCAAGTGGGATTTGCGTGGGGTTGAAACTTTTTATGAAAATTTGGAAAAATATGGCAGTGTTATTTTTATTGCATGGCATGGCCGTGTTCCAATGATTCCACCCTTTTGGGACAAACGTAAAAACCTTAAGGCTCTCGTATCTCCTCATAGAGACGGACAATTAATTGCTTCTATGCTTAAAAGGTTCGGCATCGGAAATATCGACGGCTCGACAAATGAAAATGCCAAAGGTGCAGCACTAACCATTATGAAAGAACTTAAAAACGGAACTACCATTGCTATAATTCCTGATGGTCCGCGAGGTCCGTCAATGACCATGTCTTTAAGTCCGGTTTATTATGCTCAAAAAGCCCAAATTCCGGTAATTGGTGTAACATACAGTATAAAAAATTCGGCTATTATTGAAAAAAGTTGGGACAGAATGATGGTTCCTAAACCTTTTAATAAGGGAATTTGTGCTGTTACCAAACCTTTTTTTATTCCTAAAGATGCTTCTAAAGAAGAATTGGAAAAATATCGACTAGAAATTGAAAACACACTTAATAATTTAACTTGGGAAATTGACAAACAGATGCAAATACCGCATATTCCTAAAGGCACGATGCCAAAAAACAAACGAAAAAACACTATTAAAAATAAGGAATGTAAAACCGATGCTGATAAAACTTTATAATACTTTGCTATGCATATTGTATCCTCTGGTCATTAAGCCTTATATTGAAAAACGCAAGAAAAAAGGCAAAGAAGATGTTAAACGTTTTAATGAAAGAGTTGGACGTTCGGTAAAACCTCGTCCCGATGGAAAGCTTATTTGGATGCACGGTGCTTCAGTTGGTGAATCTATTTCTATGTTACCATTAATTCATCGTTTGTTAGAAACTTATAAAGATGCTCACGTAATGGTTACAACCGGCACTACCACATCTGCCGAAATTATGGCTAAACGTTTGCCTGAACGTGCTTTTCATCAATATTTGCCAATTGAAAACCCTATATTTGCCACACGTTTTATAAGGCATTGGCGTCCTGATGTTGCATTGTGGTTTGAATCGGAGTTTTGGCCATCAATTCTTTCTTGCATTAAAAGAAAAAATATTCCGCTTATTTTGGTTAACGGAAGAATCTCTAATAAATCTTTTAAACGTTGGCAACAATTTGAGTTTGCAATTAAAGAAATTTTAGACTGCTTTACATTATGTTTAGGACAATCTGAACAAGATGAATATCGTTTACGCACATTAGGTGCAAAAAATACTTTATGTCTCGGTAATATTAAATATGCTGGGTTACCTCTTCCCATTGATGAAGATATAAAAAAGGATATATCTTCTCAAATTGGCGAGCGTCCGGTTTGGCTTGTCAGTTCGACACATGAAGATGAAGAGTTTAGAATTGGTAAATTTTTGAATGAATTAAATAAAAAAATACCCAATATTTTAACATTTATAGCCCCTCGACATCCACATAGAGGAATTGAAATAAAAGAAAAACTTGAAAAAGAGTTAGAACTTAAGGTTGCATTGCGTTCCGCAAAAGATAAAATTATGCCTCAAACCAATGTCTACATTGCCGATACAATCGGCGAGTTGGGAAATTGGTACGATTTAATACCTTTAGTATTTATCGGCGGTTCATTAATACCTCACGGTGGGCAAAACTTTATGGAGCCTTCCAGATGTCGTGATGCAGTAATTATCGGTCCTCACATGCACAACTTTACCGATGCCGTAAACAGAGCCAAAAAAGCCGATGGTGTTATTCAGGTTAATGATGTAATTGATTTAATGGCTATGGTTGAAAATTTATTACTTAACCCTGATTTATTAGAGGCCAAGCGTTCTCTTGCTTATAATTGGGCATATGGCGAAGCAAAAGTTTTAGACGGTATAATTGAAAAAATTCAATGTTATCTTGATTAAAAAACAGGAAATAGAAATGAAAACACCTTCATTTTGGAATAAAAAGAGTTTATTTTCTTACATTTTATTACCGTTTGGGTGCTTATACCATTTCATAACTTGCTTGCGCATCAAAATTAAAAAACCATACAAAGCACCTATATCTGTTATATGCGTCGGAAATATAACTGCCGGCGGAACAGGAAAAACTCCTGTTTCAATAGCAATTGCCGATATATTGATAAAAAATGGTAAAAAACCTTTTTTTATTTCACGAGGATACGGAGGAAAATTAAGCAATGTTGTAGTAAATAATACCGTACACTTGCCTAATGAAGTTGGCGATGAACCTCTTTTATTGTCAAAAAGGGCACCTGTATGCATTAATAGTAACAGAGCAGAAGCAGCAAAATTGGCTATTAATAACGGGGCAGACATCTTAATTATGGATGATGGTTTTCAAAACCCTACTCTTTATAAAAATTTATCATTTCTTGTATTTAACGGTAAAATAGGCATCGGTAATTCTATGGTCATTCCGGCAGGTCCGTTGCGCGAAACTTTTAACAGCGGAACTAAAAGAGCAGATGCCATTATAATTATCGGAAATGATGAAACCGGTTTATCTTCCAAAACCAAATTACCGGTATTTTTTGCAGATATTAAAGAAGAGACACCAATTATAAAAAATAAAAATGTATATGCTTTTGCCGGTATCGGATACCCTCAAAAACTGTACCAATCACTTGAAAATGTGGGTCTAAACGTTGTTAAAACAAAAGATTTTCCCGACCATCATTTTTATACGAAAGAAGAACTTAATGATATTATAAAAAACGCTAAAGAAGAAAATTTAACTATTTTTACAACATCTAAAGATTTTGTAAAAATACCGGCTGATTTGCAAAAATTTTTTAATGTATTGGAAATTAAAATTTCATGGCGCGATAAAGTTTCTTTCGAGCAATTTTTAAAAAAGAAAATAGGGAATTAGAATGACAAACAAGCTAAAATATGCATTATTATCAATCGTTTTTATTTTAGGTTATGCCAGTTTATCTTTTGAACTTATAATATTAAGACAACTTATAAATTTTGTAGGCTCAAACACATTAATTACATCTATTGTAATTACCTTTATTTTGCTGTTTATGAGTATAGGCTATTATATCGGTTCTACAATAAAGTTTAATA
>JAZRHJ010000128.1:0-1688 GCA_045644695.1 Alphaproteobacteria bacterium
GTATCCTTAATGTGATGATAATTTATCTAGGCCCTGTTAGTCAACATATAACATAAATTAACCCCGACTAACTTATGTTAATCGGGGTCAACTGTTTCGGATACAAACCAGAAAGAGCAAGTCACTTTACTTTACCGGCCAAGATAAGGTTAACATAATTCTGAACTTTTGAATAGATATCACCATACCCAAGAGAATTGATTCTTTTTTTCCTTATAAGGCCGTTACCGTAAAAACCCTGTATGCACTTTTTTGCAAGATTGATATATAACTGTTCTCGATCATCAGGCTTTGCCGGTGCCGTTGTTGGGGTCTGATAAAAGTGTGCATTTTCCCATGCCGGGTGAAATATGCCTGTTATATAAGATGAAGATATCTTATAACTGCCATGTGCTACATAATTCCCTTTGTTACCCTCAATGGTTATATAATAACCATCTTCAACCTTTTCAATGATTCCGACATGCTTTTTATTGTTCAGCACGATAATATCACCCGGCTGCCCTTTTGCTTTGTCTACCTTATAACCTTTGTTTTTCAGATAATCAAAGAAGTAAGGAACTCCGGCAGCACAATTATCTTTAGGTGCCGGGCACCCTAAAAAGGTCCGTGCCTGATCTTTTCCCAATGTTTCATTCTGAGCAAACAACCAGCAAATGAAGATTGCACACCATTCTGCACCCTGTTTCTTGGTGTTAAACCATTGCCAGGCTTCAACGTCAAAAAAGCGTGAATATTTTGTTTTGTTGTTGCCCTCTTCTTTATAGCCTAATTGCCTCTTAGCAAGGTCTATAACACGCTCGCAGATAGGATTCATAGAATTACCCCCTTAGATCGTCAATGCGGTCACAGAGCTTATTTAACGCTTCTGTGCATGCCTTTATAGCCTCTCGGTTTTCGGTGTTGCTCTTGTCATACATTTCAAACATACGGTCTGTGTTTTTCTGTTGATTGTCAAGCATATATTTACACCCGAAAAACAAAGCAACGGCCGAAATGATCGGAAACCCCAACGTGCTAATTAACTGTGCCCATTCTGACATAAAAATACCACCTTTCTTTTATTTAACCTGCAACGGTTAGAACATAATGAAAACCAGAAAACCCATTAGGGAACTTGACTATCTGATAATGCGGATTTGAATATGTCTTGAAAGCTGAATCAGGTAAATACAGATTATATGCATTTTCCTGCCTTGCTATTACCGCACTATTTGACCTTATACCGGCTGCATAAGTCTTTAACACATCAACATGGCAATGCAGTATGAAGAGATTTGTGTTCTCGATCTCGATATTATTGACATAATAATAACGGTTAAAAGAACCAATATAAATATAATTCAAATGTGCGATATTATCTCCCGGTATTCCCCCGATCATGATAACAGGGCCAATGATGCTGCAATTGTCTTTGAGATTGCCTGTTAACTCACTTCCAACCGGCGTGATGTTCTTGTCGACAACGTTATTTTCCGATAAATTCTTATAACACTTTATTGTAAAACTCATAAGATAACACCGCCTTTCAATAATGAATCGATCTCGGCAAGTTCTTTTGAGGTTGCAGAAATGCCGTTCAAATGGACCGCCTCAACAACTGTAAGCCCGGAGCACTCGCCAAGGCCCATTGTGATATTAGATGTTTGGCCAAGATAATGCTGCACCTTGTTGGGTACACTGATGTT
>JAZRHJ010000129.1:0-3431 GCA_045644695.1 Alphaproteobacteria bacterium
AAGCATTTTTTTGCAAAATATTCTGCCCCCTTATTTTCGACAAAAAACGGATGTAAAATCCCGATTTTAGCGGTCGGATTAAAGGGGATTTTGCGAATTAAAAAATGATAATGTTATATTACTAACTTATAAGGTTGTAAATGACGAGCCTAGTGGAGAATATTGGGATTGCTACAATGACGGTATTTACCCTGATGATATTATTGCTTTATTAGATGATATGATTGTTGAATTTAATGGATTTTTCGGAAAAACGAATAAGTCTGATTATTTTAAAACAATGATGACAGCAGAAATTATCGAATACGAAGAATCAAGTAAATGTATATGGCATATTATTGTTAACATGAAAAATATTAATTTTGATGAAATAAAAAATAGATTAAGAAAAGTACGAACAGGTTCTTTTCAAGCATTAGAATTTGATTCAATTTTTGTTAATAATACAAAGTTCCCAAAACCCTATAAATGGCGTTGGTATATAGAACCCGTCAGTAATATGCTGGAAATTATTTCTAAAATTATGAACAAATACGCACAATCTCATAAACGGAATAATATTGGTTTGAACTATGGGACAGAAATGAATGTTTCGAAAAAACCTGAATGTTTTTCTGCTTTGCCTATATGGCGTATAAATGGTCATCTGCCTGATAGTGTTGACGCTCAGTACATTCTTACAACTAGAGATAAATTATATAAAGAACGAGAAAAAAATATACAATATTACGATGTTACAAACTCAATGTTTAATAAATATAAATTGCTTACTGTTGATGAGTTATGGGATTTTAATTAAATTTAATTAAAAATCATAAGGTCAGAGCCTATTTTTCCATATCCGAATATACGAGCCATGCATATACAGACTTACGGAACAGCCGTATAAATCAAAAAAAACGTTTTTTAGCCGCTTTTATAAAATTTGTAATACTTATATCGAAATATCATTTAAAGCGGCTATAAGGTGGGAAAAACCGCCTTTTTTATTGTTTTTTGCTAAAAAAATATCTATCCGCCGTCTAAAATTCTTTATTTTTAGGAATTCCTGTGTTAGAGTGTTGGTTGAATCAAGTGAGAACTTGTGTTCAGGAGCGTTAGAAACTCCATATGTATCTGACATTACGCTGTTAATGTCATATCTGACGAGCCGAATAAGCTCGGTCCCGACCGCTGGTCGGGTTGTTGCAGTTATAAAATAGGATAGCCTGTCCGAAAGCTGCAAGGTCATGGATACATATGATTTTCTAAACATCCCGACCATCAGTTCTGCTGATGGTATTTTTTATAAACAAAAAGGGAGTGTTATGTCCATAAAAATACCGACGGATAAAACTTTACAGTCTTATTGGAAAAAACGTTATGCTGGGGAATCGGGCGACAGATATAAGATAGCAGACGATATATTGACTGATTTATTTAAAAAATATCAAAAAAATAAATCGGCTGACGTTTGTTTTATGAAAAGCATGCTGTTAAACAGCTTTTATAGCACGCATATAATTGATATACGAAGTGTTGCAGAAAATATTAACTTAAAATCCGCAGAACTGGATAAACTCTTAAATAAGGGTGATTATAAAGCAGTGGAAATTATCAGGCATACCGGTAAACACGATATTTATTCATTTGCGACTAAATATTGTTTCTTTTCTAATCCTAGAAAATATTCGATTTACGATAAGTATGTAGCTTTGTTGTTAACAGATTATATTATGGAATATAAATTATACGAAAAACCGAATGTAGTCGGCTTATATAAAAATCGCCGTATCAGTAAGACCGGAATACGAAACGATTTACGAAATTATGAAATCTTCATGAACTTTATCAATGCTTTTATGAAATTATGTGGCACAAATGACCGCATGCTGATTGATAATTTTCTGTGGATAAAAGGTAAAGAGTTATACCTAAATAAACAATAAAAAAGGAGTAAATAAATGAAAAAATTTATATGTACCGTTGGATTCTTGACTAGTTTATTAATGGCAATTGACTTACATGAACAGTCTTTAAGTGTGATGCATCAAATATACGGCGGAATTTATGGTTTGATTGCAGTCATATTTCTGTGCACTGGACTTATTATTGATATCATTGAGCCTAAAAAGAAAAAACAAAAGAGCAAGGACGATTAATAATGTGAACATTGTTGATTTTAAGTGTTCTATTTCTTCATTATGCAAGAAGTATTTATAATGTCTGAAACATAACTTTTAATGATTTTTAACAAAGGGAATTAAAATGAAATTTTTGTTAAACACCTTGATTTTTTTACTTTTATTACCAATGCCTTCATATGCAATAACATACGATGAAATTTATGAACAAATATCAAAAACATTGGACAAAGACCCTTATTTCTCTTGCGAACAACAGGTACGTGATTTTATATGGGCTAAAATCGATTTTTCTAATGAACAAGATCCATATTTGAAGAAAATTGACCACATTTCTTGTGCCTGTAATTTATGGGCTAAAGAAAACGATATAACATTTGATTTAGAAAAACACCATAAAGAATTAAAAAACTTATTAAACAAATGCATATCATTGAATGAATCTATTGATTTATAGACTATCGATTGCTTTTAATAAATAATAAAAAAAGGGGTTGTGCAAATGCCAAAAATATATGATGTTCGTCAAAAAAATACAGAAACTGCTTTTAAGCTATTGTCAGAAAAAAAGTTAAATTTAATCAATTTAAATAAATTGATTCAAAATGGTGGTCTTAACCCTAATGCGTTTGAAGACGATAAAATGTTTTCTTTGTTTGGATTAGTGGTTATGAAAGGCGATACAGAAATGGTAGAAATGCTTATAAAGGTAGGCGCAGATGTAAATTTAGCAAATGAATACGGGGAACCACCACTTTTTAATGCTAATGCTAACGTGTCCCGTATTCTGTTAAAATATGGCGCAAATGTAAAACATAAAAATGATCACGGTGAAACCGTTTTAATGTATGCGGACGACCCAGAAAAATTACAGCTTATGATTGATAACGGTGCTGATATTAAAGCAACGTGTAATTCTTTAAAAAATACCCCTTTGCATTTAGCAAGAGATGTTGATTGTGTAAAAGTATTAATTAAAAATGGTGCTGATGTTAATGTAATTAACGATTTGGGTGAAACTCCTCTTGAATGTCATTTGACAAACATAGAAATATTAAAGGTTTTATTGGATAATGGGGCTAAAATCACAAAAAATTCAATTTTGGCTAAATTAATATTGGATGAAGAATTAAGAAAAAAAGTAAAATCTAGCCTTTCAGAATAATTTATATATTTCATGTAAAAATGATAATCCATACATTTAAATCATATGGATTATCATTGAATAAAAGGCTGTATAAATATATAAATGATTTACAATAATTTATCAGCTTAAAATTCACTATAAAATCAAACGTTCAATAAATT
>JAZRHJ010000130.1:0-2559 GCA_045644695.1 Alphaproteobacteria bacterium
CACCATTTTCAAAACTATCAAATATCAAATTCCATCTTCTGCCAGAAAAGAAAACTGCGGCAACAATTCGGTTGTGTAAATCTATATTTTTGGTTGTAATTTTAAGCAATTCAATTATATGCTCGGGGGCTTTTTCACCGGTAATTACTAAAATAGGTTCATGTGCAACATATTCGGCATCTATAATTTTACCATTCATATCTAAAGGATAAAATTTTCCTTTATCTTGCCATAAAGCCAAAACATTTTTTTCATACAACCTAATTTGTATCGTATTCGGAAAATATGTACGTTTTACATCTGCTTTTTCTACCCAAGGCAGTTCTTCTACTTTCTCTTTAATTTCTGTCAAATCAGTATTTAAGATATTATCATTTCTATTCAAATTAAGTTTTTCCGACAAATCTTCTTTAATGGTCTTTTCACGACCTTCTACAATAATATCATCAATTCCTAATCCGTAATTCAAACTATATTTGTAAAAATCGTCAAGCAGTTGTTCTAATTTTTTATCAACCAAACTGTCACGTACGGTAATAATAACCATACTAACCGAAGCAATAGAGAGTAAAATAATTAATAAAGATATAAATCTAAAAGGAGCGACAAAAGGTAAGCAAACCCTATTATTGTTTTGCTGAGGTTTTTCCTTTCCTTTTTTAAACAAATTCCTAAAGATTTTTACACTCATTTATCGGCAATTCCCATACGTTTTATTTCCCACTCAAGAGTAATGAATGTTTTTTCTTTTACTTTTTTAACAATGGTTTCACCCAACTCTTCAATATCAGCGGCAGTTGCCGAACCGGTATTAATTAAAAAATTACAATGTTTATCAGAAACTTTAGCGCCGCCGATTTGTAAATCGGCGCAACCTGATTTTTTAATTAATTCCCATGCTTTTAAACCATCAGGATTTTTAAACGTTGAGCCTGCTGTTTTTTGATTATATGGCTGATTTTTTAACCTGTATTGTTTATGCTCTTCCAATATTTGTGCAATATCTTCTTTATCGACATATTCTGTTTTTAAGGTAATGGAAATAATTATCCAATCATCGGGAAAAAGGCTACTTCTATATCCCAATTGTAAATCTTCAGGAGTAATTTGCTTTATTTGCCCCAAACCATTAACTATGGTTGCACTCTCAAGGACATCTTTAATACATCTTCCGAAACATCCGGCATTAGTTTTTATTGAACCTCCGATACACCCAGGAATAGAACACAAAAATTCTAAACCTCCTAAATTATTTTCCAAAAGAACCTTCTTAAGTTCAACATTTTTTAACCCCGAGTAACAAGTAATTGAATGTGTATGAAATTCTATTTTCTTAAAAAACGGGCTATCCAGTTTTATTACCACTCCCGGAATTCCACCATCTCTTATTAACAAATTAGAACCGCCACCAATTAAACATATCGGCACATTATATGGTTTAGATTTTAAGAAAAAGCATAAATCATCTAGGTCTTTGGGTATAAACATAACTTCGGCAGGTCCGCCAACGCCAAACCAAGTATGCTTACTCAAATTTACATTTTTTAAATATTTACCCCTTACCTCCGGTAACATATCAATTAATGTACTTTTAAATCCGTTAAACATATAAATTTCCTTTCTTACATGTCTTTATCTTCTGCCGAAGAATTTTTTCTTGTAATTGCCAGCAGCATTCCAATACAAATAGCCGAAGCCCATAACGACGAACCTCCGTATGAAACAAATGGTAAAGTCATACCTTTTGTGGGCATTAAATGAAGTGTTGATGCCATATTAATAATTCCTTGCAAACCGAATGAAGCCGCTAATCCTGCAGACGCATAAGTAATAAACAAATTATTATCTTTCAATGATAGTTTCAGCGATCTGATAACCACAATACTGAACAATAACACCAATGTAACACAAAGAAAAACACCAAATTCTTCTCCGGCAACTGCAAAAATAAAATCGGTATGGGCATCGGAAAGATGCAATTTCACAACACCTTCACCCGGCCCTTTTCCCAACAAATTGCCATTTTCAAAAGCCTTAAGTGATTTTACAACTTGATCAGACAACTTATCATCTGAAAAAAATGATGCTACAAAATCATTTACACGACTGTTAACATGCCCTAATGTAAAATAAGCAATTACACCTATTGCCAACAAGATTAGTGCCAATACTCCGACCAAAACCATGGGAAGTCCCGCTAAAAATAATTGGAAGCCCCAAATTAACGAAACTACAACAGTCATGCCAAAATCGGGCTGCAAAAGTAAAACTAAAACAGTTATGGCAAAAAGGGCAAAAGATAGCAACCCGCCCGGAAAATCATCACATTTTTTACTTCCTTCCAAAAGCCAAGCCGACATTACAACGAATGTCGGTTTAATAAATTCGGAAGGTTGAAGCGTAATTCCGAAAATAGAAATCCATCTTATCGACCCCTTAATTTCAAAGCCGAAAAACAACGTTGCAACGGTTAATATAAATGCTCCGATATATCCCAATATAGCCAAACGTCTGACTGTTTTTAGGTTTTGCATTGATATGAAAAAAATTATCATAACC
>JAZRHJ010000131.1:0-2746 GCA_045644695.1 Alphaproteobacteria bacterium
CCTGCCATTGTTATTGATGACAAAGTTGCTTTTGTTGGAGGAACTCCTAGTTCTGATGATATAAAAAAGTGGTTTGAGTGATTTTTGTAAAAAATGTTACACTCTTAACCATCTGAATTTAAAAGAAATTCTTTTGAATCAATACATTATCGTGAAAAAATGTTAATTTTGCAGCTTGACAGCTGATTCGTGATATGTTTAAATCAAATCGAACCGAGAGGCGTCGATAAGGTGTTTATCTCAAAAAAGTGAATTTATAACCAACTTGTCCCACTTTTAAGCGGACTAAAAGGAGATTTAAATGAATACGAATATTTCGCATCAGAATATGGTGCAAGCGCTTATGATGGCGCTATATCAAAACAATTTGCCTACAATTACAGATTTTTTGAACCAAGGGGTTAATGTTAATCTGCCGTATAACAATAACGGTTGGACACCTTTTATGTGGGTATGTAAAGAGTTTTACGAAACCGATGTTGTCAAACAGTTCTTGGCTTATGGTGGAGATGTGTACTCACGCAATACTTCTGGTGAAACTCCATTTATGATTGCCGCTAAGAAAAGAAGTAATCCGGACACATTAGAGGTTTTGCTTACAGAAGGTAGCGACATTAACGCACAAGATAATTTAGGTAATACTGCTCTTATGAAAGTAGTTCAACATCCGCAAGCAATGATGCGTTTATGTGTAATTGAGTTTCTTATTAAGAACGGTGCCAGTGTTGATATTAAAAACAATGAAGGCAAAGACATTTGGGACTATGTCGATAATCATAAAGGCTTAAACGAATTTATCATTTGCACATTATTAGAGAGGTGCTCAAATGACTAATGTTCAAGAAATCGCCAGATTAAACGATGAAGTTAGAGCAAATCCGTCAAAAGGTGTATTGGTTTTAACTCAAGGTATCAGATGTAATACTCAAGAGGACATTGCAACCATTATTAACAAAGTTCGCAATTTCAATGACTTTAATGAAGATAATAATCCATATGGTGAAAAAGACTTTGGCGCATTTGATTTTAAGGGCAAGAAGATTTTCTGGAAAATTGATTATTATGACAGAGAACTTCTTTACATCTCGCCCGATGCCTGCAACCCAAAACTGACAAACCGTGTGCTTACCATAATGTATGCAGATGAATACTAGGAGGAAATATGAAATACGATATTATATGTTCTACAAGTGTTGACGAACTTATTAAGTGGGTAAACCAAAAACTAAAACAAGGTTGGAAACTTCAAGGCGGAGTAGCCACAATGACACATCAACCGAGTTATACCGTGTTTTATCAAGCAATCATAAAATAACAGATTTTCAAGACCGAAAGGCTGTGAGACTTATTTCCTTTCACTTGCAGCCTTTCATAGGAGAAAGCCATGACAAACAGTGAATTTGTAGATGATAAGAAAATTAAAGACATTTTGAATTTTATAAAATCAATGAAACATGCAGAGCAAATAAGAATGATGTTTCTTTGTTCCTTAAACGGTATGCGTTCAATCAATTTTGCCTACCTACAAGTCAAAGATATTTTTACCGATGACTTGAAAATCAAAGATGTTATTTGCCTAGATTATGATAAGAACAAAGGCAAAAACAAATGCGAATATTATATGAATAGCCAACTAAAGAAAGAATTTTGCGAATATTTGAAATATCTTCAAGCCAAATGGGGCGACAGATTAACTCAAGAAACATATTTGTTTACAAGCCAAAAACTCAATAAACCATATAACCGAGCATCAATAAGTAGGATGTTCAGTTCAATTTATAAGAAGTTCAACATTAAAGGAGCAAGTCATTTAGGAAGACATTTGTTTGTATCAAAATTGGTAAACTCCGGAGTTAATATCTGTTTAGTGCAAAAATTAGCCAACCATAAAAACATATCAACCACACAACACTACTTTAACTATAACCAACAAATGCTTGCCAATGCCGTAGAGAATGTGAAGATATGATAACACTAGATAAAACTTGGTTTTTAGCGCATTGCGATTGGATTTATAATAATCGGTACAAGTTGCAAGAGAGAGTTTGTGCCAATTTTGTGGTATCCGGTTTTGTAATAAATGCTTTTGCCAGTCCGTATTACAGTTATTGTATCGATAAAATAACAGTCAGAAACTTAATCAAACTTTGGAACAATGGCTTTGTTTATCAAAATTTGCCATTAATCCATTATCATCAAGCCTATGGTGACAACTCAACACATATTGCTTACATTGATAATGGAAAACTAGTAAACCAAACATTTGCTTACCATGATGAGCAAAAATATATCCCGACAAATGAAGTAAAACAGATTATGAAAGATTTGAGAAATCAGAATAACACTAATTAATAATATAAAAAGCATCTGTTTAAGAGATGCTTTTTATCATACTGTGGAATTTTATTATTTAGATTGTCTATCTTTATTATATTGCTCTCTTGCATAAAAAATCAACTCGTTAGTTCCGCCTAAATTTTTATAATATGTATGAAAATCTAAACATGGCGCGCCCCAAGACCAATTTATCCCCAAAACCTTGGCATCACATTTTTCTGCTAAATTATATGCTAATGTATATAATAAATCTTGTTTACCAGGACTTTCTGCGGATGCAGATTTAATAGGAAAAATGTAATTTAATAGAGAAGTTACAAACATCCCAAAACAGAAAATACTTATATATATTAATTTTTTCATATTATTCGCCTTTATTTAATCACTATATAAAAAAACTAAAATATAA
>JAZRHJ010000132.1:0-2990 GCA_045644695.1 Alphaproteobacteria bacterium
GGTTGGCCATAAATAAACCATACTTTTAGTTCCGAGCAAACTAATTTCTGTTCCGAGAACAGCAATGTCTTTGTGCTCTTGCATAAATGCTACTTGTTCTTCAAGTTTTGTAGGCTCTGAAATGTCATCATCATCTTGCCATGCAATATAATCGCCTTTTGCTAAAGAATGTCCCAAATTGCGATTTTTTAATATGCCCTGATTTGTAGCATTGTTAACAATTTTTATGCGTTTATCTTTTTTTGCATATTGCTGCAAAATCTGTAAAGTATTGTCAACGGAAGCATCATTTATAACAATCAGTTCAAAATTTTTATATGTTTGATTTAAAATAGAATTAAGTGCAGCAGGTAACATATCTTGCCGATTATATGTTAACATAATTACCGAAACAAGCGGATTGCTTTTTAAATAAAAGAATATTGCACTTACAATTGAAATTAGTAAAAAAATGGTGGCAAAAATTTTTGTTTTCATTGATTTATATACCTAGTAAATATTGATTTATAACGCTAACATGCTAACACACAAATGTCAATCTTATATTTAAGCAAACCAAAACTATAAAAAAATATTAAAATTCAAATTTGTAGGGTCAACAGTATTTGAGTCTTGCTTTGTAGGCTCTGCCGGCACTAATGTTTGGCAATCGCCAACTGCGCTTCGGTCACTTGCTTCGTAACCATTGTTTTGCGTCGTTTACACTAGCGCACAATGGTACCCCGGCTCGGCAACACCAACAAAAAAAGCGACATTAAGTCGCTTTTTTTGTTGGTGATCCCAACGGGATTTGAACCCGTGTTGCAGCCTTGAGAGGGCCGCGTCCTAGGCCACTAGACGATGGGACCTTTAGAACAATATCCTTTCTTTAATACATTTTATATCATATTGCAAGAATTATTTTTTATTCTTTCCAATTTATTAAATGGTCTAAATAGGCGTCTACAAAATCGGCTCTTTTATTTTGGTAGTCAAGATAATAAGCATGTTCCCATACGTCGATTGTTAAAATTGGTTCCAAATTATGTGCAATCGGATTATCGGCATTAGATGTTTTCATAATCGCCAAATGTTTTTCATCTTTTTTTATAAGCCATACCCAACCACTGCCAAATTGAGAAAGTGCCGCTTTTTTGAACTCTGTTCTGAAATTATCATAACTGCCAAATGAATTTTTTATATCGGTCATCAAACTGCCATGAGGTTTTCCGCCACCGTTAGGGCACATAGAATTCCAAAAAAATGTATGATTCCACGTTTGTGCCGCATTATTAAATATAGCGCTTAAATGATTATTACCTGAAGTTTGTTTTATGATATCAATTAGTGACATATCTTCAAACTCGGTATTTTTTATTAATTCATTTAAATTATTGATATATGTTTGATGATGTTTATGATAATGAAATTCCATAGTCTTTTGGGAAATATACGGTTCAAGTGCATCAAGTTCATATTTTAGCGGTTGTAGTTTAAACATTTTTTTCTCCGAAATTAAATTTAATATGAGCATAATATATACCATATTAAAAAATTTTAAATATTATAACTAAATTGTTGTTAATAATTATTAACATTACTTTAAAAGTAAAAATAAATAAGTTTATACTACAATTACGATTAAAAAAATAAAAGGAGGTAAAATGAGAGTATTGTTGGTTGAAGATGATTATGCCGTTTCTCAAAGTATTGAAACAATGCTTAAAAAAGAAGGTATGATTATCGATACTACCGATTTAGGTGAAGATGGCCTCGAAATCGGTAAGTTGTACGATTATGATATAATTATATTAGATTTGATGCTTCCTGATATGAATGGCTATGAAGTGTTAAAGAGTTTGCGCAATGCTAAAGTTAATACTCCGGTTTTAATTTTATCGGGCTTGTCTGAACCAGATAAAAAAGTTAAAGGTTTAGGATATGGTGCTGATGACTATTTAACAAAACCGTTTGATAAGGCAGAATTGTTAGCACGAATTCAAGCAATTGTGCGTCGTTCAAAAGGACATTCAAACTCTATTATAAGAACCGGTGAAGTAGAAGTAAATTTAGATACGCAAACAGTTACGGTTAATGGTCAAAATGTTCATTTAACCGGTAAAGAATATGGTATTATGGAACTTTTATCTTTACGCAAAGGTTCAACGCTTAATAAAGACCAGTTCTTAAATCATTTATATGGTGGTATGGATGAACCCGAACTTAAAATAATTGACGTGTTCATTTGTAAACTTCGTAAAAAATTAGAAGATGCCAACAACGGTAAAAACTATATTGAAACCGTTTGGGGCAGAGGATATGTTTTAAGAGATCCCGACGAAACAAAATAAACTTTATTTAGCCTCGCTTAAAGCGGGGCTAAAATTTTTTAAACATTAGCAATCTTTAAAATAAAAAAATATGAATTATATCTGTTATTCCAATGTAAGGAGAAAGAATAATGGATAAAAAAGTTTGTTTATTGGCAGGATATGATAAAGATAACATAATTCAAGATTATGTTGTGTTTTTAGTTCAAGAATTATCAAAAATAAGTGCGTATACAAAATATGCACAAAGCGCTCCGCATAAAGGAAAATATTTCGGCTCTTGGCAATATTTAATGCATTATATAGGCTGGAAAAATTTAGAAAACTATGACGAAATGATTATTTGTAATGATAGCATATATGGTCCGATGACCAATATGGAGGATATTTTTTATTATATGGAATTAAAAAATTATGATTTTTGGGGCTTGACCGAAAATTATCATAGCAATTATCATTTAGACAGCTATTTTATGGTATTTAATCAGGATGTAATTAAAAATTGCAAATTTCAAGAATTTTGGAAAAGTATAACCCCCGAAATCGGTGGTAAAAGTTATGAAACCATATTAACTCCGTTTTTAACGGAATTGGGCTTTATCGGTAACAGCTATATTAAGAATTATAAGAAAGAAGACCAATTGGCATATCCGCTACATTTGTTAAAACATAACAAAATGC
>JAZRHJ010000133.1:0-2068 GCA_045644695.1 Alphaproteobacteria bacterium
CCTACATACTTTTGAATATTGATGCTGCCGCAATCCTTTTTGGCGTACTGTGAAGCCAGATAAGAACAGTTAATGCCGGTATCAACGTTACCAAACATAATGTTTCTGCTGCCGCCTGAGTTGGGCAATGCCGGAACTATGCCAAGGCCTATAATGCCTTGCATGGGGTCTGCAAAAAGTTTTTTATAAGTATCAAGATCGAACTGCCCTGACCATAAGAAAGAACCCAAAGCGGATAGATTACCGCTTGTAGGGTTATACATAGTTATAAAACCTGTTGCAACGGCTGAAACGGTAGGCAGTTCAGGGACTTCGGTAGGGTCAATGAAGTCAAGACCCTCAGAACCTGCCGGGAGATCACCATCACCACCGCCCTCAGTGCTCGTACCGTCTTCGCCATAAGGGTTGTCAAGATCTTCAAGGTTTTGTGCTGCCGGTGAATAGTAGATGTTTTTTAAATATGTGTTTAATACGCTTAATGACTCAATATTAACATTCATAAAACGTATTCTAGTTAATGCAGACCAATCGTTATTAGGCTGCATGTAAACCCTGATAGTTACACATGACTGACTTGGAGATTCAATATATTTAGGGTTAACATAACCATTGTAAATATAATCGTCAGGCACTACCATAAGATCAACTCTAACAGGGTCACTAGTTGATGAATTAGTCCATCCCTGCAAACGTAATGTTGCACGCTCAAAAACACCTAAACCAAACCTGGTTATGAGCTGCGTGTTACTGATAACAAAACCACCGATAATAGCCTCATGGTGTACGGCAGATGTATCATATTCTGCACCCGATAATGCAGCAATCTTTGTGGCCGACATAATATCATGATCTGTATATTGTGGTGTGTATGTATTATCAGCAACTAAGATGGAATAGTCCCACCCTAAAAGGTTGCATACATCATTAACACTGCCGATATCAATTGATGTATCGTCAGTTGGCAATTTTAAGATATATTTATCTGCTTTCTGTGTTAATGCCCAAATATCAAACCCATTAAAATTAGTCTTAAATACATTATTTGGTGATGATTCTGTAAGATTACTATATGAACGCTGAAATGTGCTTGCACCGGCTGCCTTTACCATTTCAATAAATGCACTGCTCTGCATAATGGAAATGTTAACAGGGAACTGCTTAGTGCCAAAATATGCATATGATTTTAATTTAAGAACATTCATATAATAACCCCTTTCAAAGTTTAATAATACTAATATGTGGGTTAAGTTACCTTAACCCACACCAAAGTATCATCAAGCTACAAAGAAAACAACAAACTGTTCGTTTTCATCTCTGATCATACCGGCATCAACCTTACGCCAATAGTTTGTAAACTCGGCCTTGGGGTTGTAGTTGCTCGTGGTTCTTTCTTCAAGGCATGCGAGCATGCATGCATCATGATCAAAAGCAACACCGAGAACGTGAGAGATATTAATCTCTTTTGTACTATCTCCAACGGGCACGGTGACATGAACGTTACCAACGGAAGAGAGTGCAAAATCAGTGCCGGAACCCTGCCAGAACGGTGTATCAATAGCCTTGGGAAGTGCCGTGTACTCGTCATGGAATGTGTCGGACTGCAGATATACATCTGCTGCACTCTTGAAGTCAGAGAGCAATACAAGGTGGTTTAAGTCTGCAGGTGTAAACCTGGGCTGACCGCCAATGTTGAACAGTGTTGTGAGTTTCTTCATTCTCGATACTGTTCTTGAGATCACGAGAGATGCATAGCGGATAAACTCAGGGTTGTAAAGGCAATTATCCTTTGTGAGAGCATCTGAACCGGTAAGACCGAACTGTGTGTTATAAAGCTTCAAAAGGTTGATAGCCTTAGTGCCTGTAACACCGGAATAGTCGTTATCATCAACACTCGGAAACTCAGCTGCGATCGTAGCACCGATAAAAGAATTGATGATACGAGATGCCAAGGCCTCAAGTTTGCACTGCATGGACTTATCGACCATACCCCAAAGCATGGAGATAAAGGCGTTAAGCTGCGTTGCGGAACTGAAAGCACTCTTTACCTGCTTATCAGTTACTGAAAGCG
>JAZRHJ010000134.1:0-5332 GCA_045644695.1 Alphaproteobacteria bacterium
AGCAATCATACCGAAAAAAACAGAACTTCCGATGGCAATTTGTGAAGCGGCACCGGCACCTTTTGCTATAATCATTGGGAAAACACCCAAAATAAAAGTAAGTGCAGTCATTAAAACCGCCCTGAAACGTTCGGCTGCCCCTTTTTTTGATGCCTCTAAAATACTTTCACCCTTTTGGCGATATTCTTTGGTAAACTCTACAATTAAGATGGCATTTTTAGCAGCTAGCCCGATAAGCATAATTAAACCTAATTGGGCATAAATGCTTAAAGATTGCTCCATAAAATGAAGACCGGCAATTGCACCTAAAATAGCAAATACCGTTGAAAACATTACGGCAAAAGAAAGCATCCAACTTTCATATAATGCCACTAAAAATAAATAGCAAAAGATAAGGGCAAGTGAAATTAAAATTATGGCTAAACCTCTGGCTTCAACTTCTTGTAAACTTAAACCGGTCCAAGCAATTTCATAACCTTTTGAAAGTTCGTTGTGAGCAATTGATAATATATCATCAATTGCAGTTCCGGAACTTACGCCTTGTTTTGTTTGAGCGGTTATGGAAGCACTGGTATATTGATTATAGCGATAAATAATTTTGGGGCTGATTGCAGTTTTTAGTTCTGCAAAACTGCTTATCTTAACTTTTGTGCCATCAGCAGCGGTTACATACAAATTATTAATATCATTTATATTGGCTCTGCTATTAAAATCGGCCTGAATAATAACTTTGTTAGTTTGTCCGTTTAATGTAATGTTATTAATATATCTTGAACCTAAATTATTTTGTAAAGCGGAAAATAAATTTGCTACCGGAATTTTATAAGATTGTAATTTATCCCGATTTATATCAAGATATATATGAGGCGTATCTGATGTAAATGTACTAAAAGCATAGGCTAAACTTGATGATGAGTTCAATTTTTCAAGATACGTTTGTAAAGTTTTATATAAATCAGAAGGTCTAATTTGTCCTTCGGCTGCCAAAAGTTCGAAAGACAGGCCGTTACTTTGTCCAACACCCGGTATGGAAGGGGGGGCAAAAAAGTTAATTTGCGCATTTTCGTAATTAGAAAATTCTTTGGTAAGTTGTTCATTAATCGCATTTAGTGAAGTTTGTTTTGTTTTACGTTCACTCCAATTTTTTAAACCGACCACACCTAAAGCGACATTTTCGCCTCTACCACCTAACATACTGTATCCGGCAACCGTAATTGCATAATCAACACCTTCAAGTTTTAAGGCTTTTTCGGTCAATTCGTGCAAAACTTTTTCGGTCTGATTTATACTGGCCGTATCTTTTAGTTGAATATTTGCAAATATTATTCCTTGATCCTCTTCAGGCATAAATGATGTTGGAGTATATTTTAACGATAACCAAATTAAAAATATTCCGATAATGACCGCTAAAACCGTAAATAAAAGTTTTTGCGTAAAAAAAGTTACGGCAGATAAATATTTTTGCTTAAACCATTCAAGTGTTTTATCAAAATATTTAAAAAATCCTTTTGATTCTTCACCTGTGTCCGGTTTTAATAAAATTGCGCAAAGAGCAGGGCTCAATGTTAGCGCATTGATAGCCGAAAACACAACCGAAGTTGCAATTGCTATCGCAAATTGTTGATATATTTTTCCGGTAATACCCGCCATTAAACCGACAGGAACAAAAATAGATAATAAGACAAATGTAGTGGCAATTATAGCCCCGCCTATTTGTTGCATCGCTTTAATCGAAGCATTATACGCATTCATTTTTTCATAAAGCATTAAATATTGTACACGCTCGACCACAATAATTGCATCGTCAACAACCAGACCTATTGCTAAAATCATGGCAAATAAAGTGAGAATATTAATATCAAAGCCAAGCATATAAATTATGATAAATGTTGCAATTAAAGATACCGGAATAGTAAATAACGGAATTAAGGTCGTACGCACTTTTTGTAAAAAAACATAAGTAACCAAAACCACCAAAGCAAAAGTAATTATAAGTGTTTCAATAATACTGTCTATTGAGGCGCTTACAAATGCCGTAGAATCATAACTTACGTTCAAATCCATATCATCGGGAAAATGTTGAGATAAGGCTTTAATTTCTTTTTTAATATTTTTCATAATTTCCAAAGAATTTGAATTGGGTGTTTGATTTATGGCAATAATAACCGCCGGTTCATTTTTATAATTTGATTTCAGACTATAAATATCGGCACCTAATTCAACTTTTGCCACATCTTTTAAATAAACAACAGAACCTTGATTATTAGTAGCAACGATAATGTTTTCAAAATCTTGAACACTGGTTAATAAGCCTTTAGCGGTTAATGATAAAACCATATTTGTATCTTTACTTGATGGCGCGGTTCCTATACTGCCGACCGAAGCCTGTACATTTTGCTCTTTCACGGCGTTTATAATATCAGAACTATCTAAATTAAGAGCCGTCATTTTTTGAGCATTTAACCAAATTCGCATACTATATTGAGGGCCGAAAACCTGTACATCTCCCACACCTTTAACGCGAGCAAGCGGGTTTTGCAAATTTGTATATGCATAATTACTCAAATATAAACTATCATAAGTTTTATTTGGTGAGCGTAAAACCAAGAGCCCTAAAATGTTCGGATTTTGAGTTGTTACATCCACACCTTGCTGATTAACAATTTCCGGTAAATCAGATGTTACTTGTTGTAATCTGTTTTGCACTTTAACCTGCGAAATATCCGGATTTGAACCAACATCAAAAGTAATTGTTAAATTGTAATTACCGCTATCATCTGATGTTGATGACATATAAAGCATATTTTCAACACCGTTAATTTTATTTTCAATTGGTACTGCTACCGTATCTACCAAAACCTCGGCATTTGCCCCCGGATAAGTTGTTTTTACTACAATTTGTGGAGGTGTAATTTGCGGATATTGTGAAACAGGCAAAACAATAATTGCCATTAAACCCAAAAGTACCATAACAATTGAAAGAACAATTGCAAAGCGCGGTCTATCTATAAAAAATTTTGAAAACATTATTTTAAATCCTTACTCTTAAAAGTAGCATTTTTACCAATATCTTGAGGATTTATGGTTTGTGTAATTAATAAATCTGAAAGTAAAAAGGTGTTTTGAGCAATAAAAAATGTATCATCATCGGCTAAAATATTAAGGTTTTCTTTTGTAATTTTACCATCTCGTAATATGTAGATATAAGCGCCTTTTGTATCAAGCATAACATATTCTTTTGAAATTTTCAGCGCATTATCAAAAATTTCTTTTACTAAAACGGTAACATAAGCATTAGGCAACAATGTTTTGCCGATATTCTCAAAATCGGCATATATATTTATGCTGTTTGAAGACTTATCAATAGTGTTATCGGTATATTTAAACACTCCTTTATTGGAAAAAATTTTTCCATCACTTAATTTAAGCATAATTTCTTTATTTTCAAACATATTGTTTTTTGCGTTTTTTTGTAAATATTCTTTGTCGGTAACAGAAAATCTGACGCGTATAGGACTTAATTGAACAATAGAAAAAAGAGCACCTTTAGACGGCGAGATATAATTTCCTTTGGTTAAAGCGATATCACCTGCAATACCGTTTATGGGAGATGTTAAAATTGTATAATTAAAATTTATTTTTGCCAGTTCAAAATTTGCAATCGATGCTTGATATGCCGCTTTTGCACTTAAAAACTCGGCTTGGGCATTATCAAATTCGGCTTGTGAAACAGAAGATTTTGCTTTTTGAGTACGGTCAAAATAAATTTTTGCATTATTTAAAGCCGCTTCTGCTTTTAATATTTGCGCATACGCTTCATCAAGTGATGCTTTATATTGATTTTGCTCTAAAACAAGCAAAGCATCTCCTTTTTTTACATACTGACCGCCTTTTACCAAAATTTTATCAATATATCCGTTAATATAAGGCTGAATATATGCTTCATGTATAGGCGTAATATAGCCTATATACTCATTGGTAAATTCAATATTTTGTGGTTTAAGTGGTTGGGTATTTAACACTAAAGAATTTGTAACAGGAATAGTTGTCATGGGCTTTTCTATTAATGATTTATTATGAAAATAAAACGTAAAGTATCCAAGCAGAAAAGCACCAATAATTAGTAATATAATTAATGAGGAATAAACCTTTTTTGTGTATGCATTTTTCATTCTATCTATACCTTTTTATACAAAAACTGTAGTCAAAGTATAGATAATCAGCAAAGTTAAATATTCAATATAACTTTTATTAACAAACACTAAAAATCGGCATATCTGCAATAAAGATAGTCGATTATGTGTTAATATATTGACTTTTTGTTTTAAGAAAAATGAACAATTATTTATCGTAATGATTATCGGTTATAATTTTTTTAACACCTTTTTGTGAAGAAGGCAATGAGGGGGCAGGCAGATGCATAGCGCTTGCGTCCAAACCTGAATGATAATCTTTAGCCATTGGGCTTTTCGGATTATTTTGAAACATTTTAAGACGCATTTTTGCAATTTTTGTATCCATGCCGTGCTCTTCCATTGCTTCAATGGCATGACTTAGTTCTTTAGGAGTAACCAAAAAGACATGACTGTCCCAATATTTTTTGCATTCATCATTTGCTTCTTTTTGGGCTTTTGGTGCATCAGGTGCTAATTCTCTGGGAAAAGGCATTCCCGGATCGCCAAATATAAGTGTGTAAACACCGGCTTTTTCGGTTGGACCATATGGTCCGTATACAGCATGAATATGCCTTGTTTTTGGCATATCCTTTTCGTCAATCAGTGCTACTTTAACTTTTGCTTCTCCTCTGGTTCCGGGTTCTCTTATAATTGTAAATGCAGTGCCTTCTCGTAATGTATCCTGTGGTACAACGGCATCGGTTCCCATATCTTTTCCGCAGTCAATAGCAAAAACTTGTCGCCCCGGATTTCCCTTTTGTTCAATAAGTTTTGCATACTCTTCATCAAACAATGCCGATATATGCTTCATATCATCAATTGACACTCCGGATAAAATTTTTGAACCGATTGTTAATGAAGAAGCATCGGTATGACGTTGTAAATGCTCGGCATTTTCATAATATGGCGCTAAAATTTTTTTATCAGATATATTTTCCATTTTTATATTCCTGTGTTATCTGTATTAGTGGTATATTAATACATTTTTATTTTTTTGTCAAATCATAAAATGAAAAATCAAAATTTCATTCTTGCCTGAAAAATTTATCTGTTCCGTTATTATAGTGCTTCATATTTAAGTAATCTGTTTCATTTACTCCGATACCTGTTTTTCTTTTTAACCAATCATACCCGCCAAATGTTGCTCCTGATAATGC
>JAZRHJ010000135.1:0-1943 GCA_045644695.1 Alphaproteobacteria bacterium
GAAATATTGTTTTTTGAAACAACCGATAATATTTGTGCAAATATGTGCGATGTACATAAAGGTAATAGGGCAAAAAACAAATAAACCCAATGCATATTGCCATAGTTTATCATTGTAGAAGCGACACAGCAAAACGACGCGGCACAAACCATAAATGTAATTATAACGAAAAAAAACATCTTTTTGTTATAAACATATGGCGAAGCCCCCAAAAGCAAATTACTTTCTCTGTTCATACTATAATGAGCATAATATAAGCATAAACTAATGCAAAAACCGATAATCAGCAACAACGATAAATGTTCGTTCCAAACAAAATTTGTACTTTGTATCATTTTAACTAATAAAGAAATAATCAGCATATTAAGATATACTGTTTTTTCTTTTAAATTATTAATTACAACCATACCGATTGCCCCCCATATCATTGTCAAAGAGACTGCGATATTTATACACAAATTAAATGATGGAGAAATTATTAACAACGGATAAAACTTCATAAACAAAATTAAAGCAACCATAGGTGTAGATAAATAGGGTATCAAAATAAGTCTGTGAAATTTTGTATTTTTCAAATCTAATAAATAACTTTGAAATAAGAAAAATCCCAATTTTATAAACAAACTAATTACGATAACAAACATAATAAAGTCACGATGCCGACCTGTTTGATAATAATTTGTAATATTCCCCACTTCAAGAGTTTCCAACTTACCTTTCAGCATTGCCATAACCAAAAAAAGCCCCATATCAGCAATTAAATTGTATATGCTGTAACGCCTGCTGGCATAAATATCCTTAATTAACAATTGGTTTAAAATATCAATAACAAAAACAAAAGTAATAATTTGAATTAAATTATTGCCGGATATAAGCATAATAAGGCTGACCAAGTTAAAAATTAAAATAGCGGCAAAACTTTTTTTATGCTGCTCAAATTTTAAAAGTAAATTATTAAAAAGTGCAATAAGTGTAATTATAAAAAACGGCAAAATCAAACCATACGTATTTGGTGAAGAAATAATATCAATTTTTATATCCCCACTTCGTGAACTGTCCCAAAGCAATGTTTTTACCGATTCGGTACCGATTCGAAAATCTATAAAAAATAAATAAAAAATATACGTTGTGGCAAGCGTAATTAAAGGAACAATAACCCTGTCAAACTTATGGCGAAACTTAATAAGAGCAATAATTCCTAAAAACAATAAACTGTAAACTGTATTAATAAGCATATTATCTACCAAAAATTAAAGGGCTATACAGCCCTTAAAAACCATACAAATCAACTTGTTACATAAAAACTTTAACATCCTTTACGATTCGCACCGGAACTTTATATTCTCTAACAACTTCATCGTCATTAATTTCGACTACCCAAATTTCAGACACCGATTTAAGAGGATTTCTAGCACCTTCGGCAATATCATCAAAATACACCGCATTTTCTTTACAACGGTATAAAAGAGCATTCTCCGATCCATCATAAACAAACAAAGGATTCTCAGGACCACCATTACGTTGCTGAATTATCATCATAATCTGACCTTTATCATTTTGCAAAATATCATATCTGCTTTTTTTAGTGTTTGTTTCAGTGTTTTCAGCCATATTAACCTCTACATAAGACAACATTAATTCAAAATTTAAGCAACAATAACACATAATTATTAATAAATAAACACTATTTTCATTTTTTTTAACTTTTTTTATTTTTTTAGTTGACATGTAATTTTTTATATTCTATATATCCTCTCATTGAGTGAGGGCTCGTAGCTCAGTCGGTAGAGCATTTGACTTTTAATCAAAGGGTCATGGGTTCGAATCCCGTCGGGCTCACCAATAACAAAAACCACCTGAAAAGGTGGTTTTTGCTTTATACTCCCAATTAAAATCAGAGCATTTGCTTTGAAGCGTTGCTTGTATTTTGGGGTTTAATTTGT
>JAZRHJ010000136.1:0-13225 GCA_045644695.1 Alphaproteobacteria bacterium
TCCGCCTTGTTTATCTGCTTGAGTATCTTGTGATATTTTAGAAACATATTCATCAATTAAAGCCATATTTCATTCCTCTCTTAAAAAGAATATTATCACAACATATAAAAAACATCAAACGAAAAAAGCCCCTCTGCATCAAAATGCAGAGGGTGCTTTACGCAAAGAATAAAAGTTACATTATTATTTCTTTACGCTTTTCATATTAACAGGCTTAAAATTCCTGTCAAAGACAATTGTCCTGCCATCGTCAAGATATGGCTGATAGTTATCCATAACAGTTTGGATTATGTACGGATAACGATTTGCCTCCATATTAAACAAAAGCGTATGGTTACCAAACTCAACCACATCATCATGTGTCATAACTTTCTTGGCAATTAAGTAAGTAACTACCTTTTTGCTGTCGTCATAGTCCTTCCAGTAACGTTTTCCCATATAGGTAACGTATTCGTGCTCGGTAAAATAAAAACCGTAGAAGCGCGATTTTTTAAACGTTTCCTTGGCAACTTTAATACCTTGCTCTACACTGTCTACAATCAACACCTTTTCCTCAGGAAAAAAACTTCCGGGATAAAGCAAATGCAATCGTAATTCTAGCATTTCCATAGTTTTGTTAATTTTAAATGTTTTTAACGTGTACTGTTCTCAATAAAGTAAAGTATTTCTTCCCATACCTTACGTTTGCCGATTTCGTTTAAGACTTCATGTCGCATCTTCGGAAAAATCAAAGATTCGACATTTTTATAACCGACTTTGTTCATCAGGGAAACCGCATCATAAAATTTATCTTTAGAAATCATACAAGGGTCATCATCGCCTGAAATAAACAAAATAGGCATCTGCGGATTAAGAGCATCCCATCCTTTAAGACTGTATGTTTCTCCCATCAACTTCATCAAATTATACGCTCCGTTCATTGTAAAACGAAAATTGCAACGAGGATGATTTCGAAATTTATCCCTCATTTTAGAATCAGAGCATGTCCATGCCTGCTCTCCCTCAGATGCAAATTTTCGGTTATAAATACCGGATGTAAGTAAATGAAAAAATTTAGGACGAACACGTTCAAACCCCAGTTTACAAAGAGTTCCCATCAGAAACTTTCCTCCGACAGACAACGAATTCCAACTTGGGCTTCCGCACAATATTAAGCCAGATAAATCACTATCATTTTGCTTAACATATACTCTTGCTGCCAAAGAGCCCATGCTATGCCCTAAAAGATAATAAGGAAGACCAGAAAACTCTTTTTTGCCCCATTTTGTTACAAGCCTTAAATCATCAACTAAAGCCTTGTATCCGCCGGAATAGAAATATCCAAGATCTCTCACATCTTTTACGCTTTCGCCATGCCCTCGTAAGTCTGACGCAATACAAACAATGCCATTATCAGAAAGATACGTCATCAAAGGTCGAAACCTTTCTTTACAACCACTCATACCATGTACAAGTTGTATCACCGCTTTAGGTACACCTTTGGGTCGCTTTACAATAACAGAAATTTCCAAATTGTCATAATTTGACAATAGTTTCACGTTCTCCATAATATTTGATTTTAATAGTTTTATTAATAATTTTTATCTGAAAACAAATATACCATAATAAAAAATTATGTCAATAAAAAAACTGCCGTATTTTTGGCAGTTTCTTTACTGATTAAAATTTTTCAATTGCTTGTTTTATTCGATAAATAGTTTCTTCTTTTCCGAGCACAACGGCCAATTCCGTAGCACCTCCGGGAGTCGTTTCTTTCCCTGATAACGCAATTCGCACAGGATATAAAACTTGTCCGTTTTTCAAATTATTATTTTCTGCCACAGCTTTAAGTGTTTCAAACAAGTATTCATTTGTCCAAACATCCGTTTTATCCAAAACATCAATTGCTAACATAAGCGATGTTTTAGCAATTAATTCATCTGTTTTCATTTTTTTGTTTTGATACAAAGAAATGTCATATTCCGGCATTTTTTCAATAAAATCTATTTGATTTTCAATATCTGCCAAAGTTTCAACGCGTTTTTGCAAAATAGAACTTAAAAACTCTAAATTAACATTACGAGTTAAACATTTTTGATAATATGGCATTGCTAATTTATGAAAATCTTTTACATCTAAATTGCGAATGTAACAACCGTTCATCCATGTAAGTTTTGCTGTGTCAAAAATAGCCGGTGACTTATTCAGCCTTTCTGCAGTAAATACTTTTTTCAAATCTTCAAGAGAAAAAATTTCTTGATCATTTCCGGGGTTCCAACCCAAAAGAGCAATATAATTTAAAATTGCATCGGGCAAATACCCTTTGGCTATCAAATCTTGAAACGAAGCATCGCCATTACGTTTACTCAATTTGTGCTGTGCATCTTTCATAACCTGCGGAACATGAACATACACAGGAGGCGTCCATCCGAAATCTTCATAAATAAGATTATATTTAGGAGTTGACGAAATATATTCATTACCACGAACAACATGAGTAATTTCCATTAAATGATCATCAATTACGTTGGCAAAATTATATGTGGGAAAACCATCAGATTTTAACAAAACGCCTTCATCTAATTCATCATAATCAATTTCAATTTCACCGTAAACCACATCATTAAATACGGAGGTTCCTTTTTTATTAATTGTCTGACGTATAACATAAGGCTCACCACTTGCCACACGTCTTTTTGCTTCTTCCAATGAAAGTTTTTTACACGGATCATCAAATTTTGTATTTGTTTCATCATCTTTTTGCTCATCTGCCTCATCAGCTGAACAAAAGCAATAGTGCGCACCGCCTAATTCAACCAATTTATGAGCATATTCGGCATATATAGGCTTTCTTTCAGATTGCACATAAGGCCCGAATTTTCCTCCAATATCAGGCCCCTCATCCCAATTCATACCCACAAGTTTTAACGTAGAATATATAATATCGGTTGCGCCTTCAACATAACGTTTTTGGTCTGTGTCTTCGATTCTCAAAATAAAATCACCGCCATTGGCTTTGGCAATTAAATATTCATACAAAGCAGTTCTTAAATTACCTATATGCATATATCCTGTCGGACTTGGAGCAAATCTTGTTCTTGTTTTCATCTTTTTCCTCACAACAAATTATTTTTTATAAAAATAAAGAAAAATAATTACATTGCAAGAACTTTTAGCATATTATTTAACATACTTAATGTTTTTTATTGACAAAAATACCAACAAATGATACAAATTGCACATAAAACAATTTTTAATTTAATTATCTATGAATATGACATTAAAAGATTATTATCGATTAAACAACACAGCATTGTTTTGTTCTTCGAGTATGGCTAAACAGTTAGAAGAGGTAAGAAATGATATCACCTCTTTCTTGGAAGGTTTTACAAAAGCCTGTAATGAAGATTTGGAGGCGGAAAAAGTAGCATCCGTAATCTATTTACAATATGCATATTGCATAAATGCATATTTTACTTGCAACAAAGAAAAGTTGCTTGGCTTGGGGCAGTATTTGCTCGATTTTCAGGGTCAGCATGATGCCTTTTTTGACACACCATCACTTAATATGGTCTCATTTGCATACGCCATATTAAAGTTTAACCCTGCGTTTAACGAAGCGCATTACAGACTGCTGGAAATAACAGGCATACCAAATTGGGCATACATGGCAATCAACAGGGACAACGTGGCAAAATATGTATTGTCTCATTTTGAAGACATCATTTCGGATAATACCATTCCGACAGCAAAATCAAAAATGACTGACCTCATGAATGCCCTTCAAAAAATGAAAACTAACATTGAGGAAAATTCCTCATATAAGTTTTCTGATTTTGTACCGCAATATTTGCTGTACAAACTGCTAAAAAGGAAATTATCTCCTTTTAGAAAATTGTGACCTTTTCCCCCTTAAGAGCAACTTAAGGGGGAAAATTCATTTAAATTGCAAAAATTTGTATTTTTTTAAGGCTTATACTTGACATTTGAATTAATAATAATTAAAAGATAACTGCTAGCAATTTTTTAAGGTTTGAAAGTAAGCCTTATTTATGATTTTAAGGAACGACATGTCTGAAAAACAAAACCACGATTTAACAGAGGGAACTGCTATAGATTCCCCACTTATTGACTCGCTTGGCGGCGCAGTTAAAAAACTTATCGAAAAAGGAAAAGAAAACGGTTATATTACGGTTGAAGAACTAAACAAAGTTCTGCCATCAGAAAAAGAGTCATCTGAACAAATAGAAGATATTATGCTAAGTATCTCTGATATGGGCATAAGCATTATTTCAGAATCTGAAACAGACAGTTTTGACAACGACGCAACTAATGAAGATGCAGAATATTCCGATGAAAGCGGCAATTTTGATGAAAAAGATTTAGGTCGTTCTGATGATCCTGTCAGAATGTATTTAAAAGAAATGGGAACTGTTGAGTTATTATCTCGTGATGGTGAAATAGCCATTGCCAAACGTATTGAAGCCGGAAAAACCGTTATGATAAGCGGTTTATGCGAAAGCCCCATGACATTGAAAGCAATTGCTCAATGGCGTGACGAACTTTTAACCGGTACCATGCAGCTTCGTGACATTGTAGATTTGGAAATGATGTATGGTGATGACACCGAAGCAATGGTCTATGATGACGAAGAAACGCAAGTTGATGATCTTGATAAAGTAACCAAAGAGTTATCTGAAAAAAATCTTGATGAAATTGATGATGATTTAGCCACCGATATTGAACTCGGTGATGCTGTTGATGCAGAAGATTTAGACGATATTGACGATAGCGAATCTGAAGAATCGTCAGATTTAAGCGATGATGAAGAAAATAAATCAACCAATCAATTAGAAGAAGATGAAGAAGGCTCGATGGGGCATAATTCAACATCAATTTCCGCTATGGAATCTGCCCTTTTGGAACCGGTTTTGGAAATATTAACCAAAATATCCAGCTATTATGATGATTTGAAAAAAATTCAAACACAACGCATGGGCGCTATAATGTCCGGCAGAAAAGTGGCAAACACTGTTGAAAAGAGATATATAAAAGTCAAAAAAGAACTTATTGAATTAATGAGTTCTATTCATTTAAATTCTACCAGAGTTGAACAATTGGTTGAGCAATTAAACGAGTTAAACAAGCGTTTAATGGGTATGGAAGGAAAATTATTACGTTATGCATTATCTTGCAAAATAAAACGTGAAGAATTTTTAGAAAGTTATCAAAAATCGGAACTTGATCCAAACTGGTTAGAAGAAATATCTCAAATTCAAGATAAGCATTGGCAAATTTTTGTTGAACGCTACGGCAAAGAAATTGCCGAATTAAGGGACGGCATAGCCCAAATGTCACAAGAATGCGGTTTACCTATATCAGAATATCGTAAAATGGTTGATACCATTAAACGAGGCGAACGCGAAGCCGAAAGAGCCAAAAAAGAGATGATTGAAGCCAACTTGCGTTTAGTTATTTCAATTGCTAAAAAATATACAAACCGCGGTATGCAGTTTCTTGACTTAATCCAAGAAGGCAACATTGGTTTAATGAAAGCAGTTGATAAATTTGAATATCGCAGAGGTTACAAGTTTTCGACCTATGCTACATGGTGGATAAGACAAGCGATAACACGTTCCATTGCCGATCAAGCAAGAACAATTCGCATTCCTGTCCACATGATTGAAACCATCAATAAACTTGTCCGCACCTCTCGTCAAATGCTTGCCGAAATGGGACGCGAACCAGTACCGGAAGAATTGGCAAAACGTTTATCCATGCCTTTAGAAAAAATTCGTAAGGTTATGAAAATTGCCAAAGAGCCTGTAAGTTTGGAAGCCCCTGTCGGTGATGAGGAAGACTCTTCATTAGGTGACTTTATCGCTGATGAAAGTGCACTTCAACCATTAGACAGTGCAATTCATTCAAATTTAAGAGAAACATGCACAAAAATATTATCTTCTTTAACACCTAGAGAAGAACGTGTATTGCGTATGCGTTTCGGTATTGGAATGAGTACGGACCACACATTGGAAGAAGTTGGTCAGCAATTTAATGTCACAAGAGAACGCATCAGACAAATTGAGGCAAAGGCGTTAAGAAAGTTGAAACACCCGAGCCGTTCGAGACGTCTTCGTTCGTTTTTAGACCAATAAACAATTAAGCCCCTAACGGGGCTTTTTTTATCAAAGGAAATATTATGACAATATACAAAGATGCTGATAAAGAAGTTATGTATAATACACATAAATCGCGCAATAAATCTCGTTTGCAAGAGTTAATAAATTTTGCCAAAGAAAGCGGATATACAAAAATTGGAATTGCCAATTGCAAGGCCCTTCAACCCTACGCCGATAAACTGAAACAAATATTAGAAAACGCTCAATTTGAAGTATACGCAATAAATTGCAAAGATAGTTGCCTAAATGGCAATTGCATTTGTGAAGAGATGAACGGCCCTTGTTGTGACCCTATATCTCAAGCAAAATATTTAAATGAAAGCGACACGCAATTAAATATAAATGTAGGTCTTTGCCTTGGACATGGAATTATTTTTACAAAACATAGTCATGCACCGGTAACAACTTTTATTGTAAAAGATTTTGCCTACAACCATAATCCGACAGAAAATTTAAAATAAGCATATATAATTAAGCATAGAAAAAATCCCCCGAAACAATCCGGAGGATTTTTTTACTTATTAGAACAAGAATTAAGCAACAGTTTTCTTTAATGCTTCGCCTAAAGCATCGCCTAAAGATGTACCGCTTGCATTAGAAGCAGAATATTCTTCTAATGTTTTCTTTTCTTCTTCAATTTCTAAAGCTTTAACAGAAACGCCGAGTTTACCGTTTTTCTTATCAACAGAAGTAAGTTTTGCTTCCAAAACGTCACCTTCATGATAATTTTCCGGATTTTGGCCTTCTTTATCTTTAGATAAATCTGCCTTTTTAATTGTTGCGGCAATACCTTCAACTTCGACATTCACGCCTTTGTCATCAGTGCTTACAACAATTGCTTTAACCACGTCACCTTTTTTGAGGTTTTCTAAAGCCAAAGCGGCATTATTTTCATCTAATTGTTTAATACCGAGGCTAATGCGTTCTTTTTCAACATCAACATCGATAATTTTTGCAGTAATTGTTTGACCTTTTTCATAGTCTTTAACTGCATCTTCACCAGATTTACCCCAAGCGATATCAGAAAGATGAATCATACCGTCGATTTCGTCTGTTAAACCTACAAACAAACCAAATTCTGTAATATTTTTAATTTTACCTTCAATTACAGAACCTGCCGGATGTTCTTCGATATATGCAGCCCAAGGATTTGGCATGCATTGTTTGATACCCAAACTAATTCTTCTTTTATCTGCATCAACTTCAAGAACTCTAACTTGAACTTCTTCAGAAGTAGAAACAATTTTACCTGGGTGAACATTTTTGCGTGTCCAGCTCATTTCAGAAACATGAACAAGACCTTCAATACCATCTTCTAATTCAACGAATGCGCCGTAATCGGTGATATTTGTAACTTTACCGTTGTAAATTTCATTAACAACATACTTATCAGCAACTGCTTGCCATGGGTCATTTTCAAGTTGTTTCATACCCAAACTGATACGTTGAGTATCTTCATTAAACTTAATAACTTGAACTTTAATTGTTTGACCGACAGACAAGAGTTCAGCCGGATGATTAATTCTTTTCCAAGAAATATCTGTAACGTGTAATAAACCGTCAACACCGCCCAAATCGATAAATGCGCCATAATCTGTAATGTTTTTAACAACACCATCCAAAATAGCACCTTCTTTAATTGTATCGATAAGTTCTGCTCTTGCTTCTGCTCTGGTTTCTTCTAATACAACACGGCGAGAAACAACGATATTACCTCTAACTCTATCCATTTTCAAAATTTGGAATGGTTGAGAAATTCCCATTAAAGGAGTAATATCTCTAATTGGGCGAATATCAATTTGTGAGCCCGGTAAGAAAGCGATTGCGCCACTTAAATCGACAGTGAAGCCACCTTTAACACGGCCGAAAATAACACCGTTAACACGTTCGCCGGCATTCATAGATTTTTCTAATTCTGCCCAAGCCTCTTCACGACGTGCTTTTTCACGAGAAAGAACGATATTACCGTCTTTATCTTCATATCTGTCAACCAAAACTTCGATTTGATCGCCAACTTTAAGTTCCGGATTTTGACCAAATTCACGCAAAGGAATACGGCCTTCCGATTTTAAGCCTACATCAACAGTAGCAAAATCATCATTTACACGAATGATTGTACCTTTAACAACAGCGCCGACAATACCTTTGTCGCCAAATTGTTCGTTTAAGAGTTCTTCAAAACTTTCTGTTGTTTCAGGAATTTTAAATTCAGTATTTGTCATAAAATAAATTTTCATAAAAATGCCAGACCTTTAATAAATATATAAAGCGGACTTGTACGAAATTAAAACCTTAAAAAGCGACGTACCCCGCTACAAATTCAAGGTTAATAGATTTATACATTTAAATAATTATTTTTCAAGTATTTTTTTCACAAAACAAATAAAAACTTTCTTGACATAATTGCTTAATTGATAAATTAATAAAAAACAGATTATTAATCTCTGCAATAAACAGGAACAAACATGAAAAAATACATCACAATATTTATATCAACGGTTCTAATTATATGTTTTCTCGCCTATAAATTATTTTTTTCAAATCCGTTAGTTTCAGTCATACTAATTACATACAATAGAGCCGATTTGCTTCCGAATGCCATAAATTCTATTTTAGCACAAACATACAAAAATTGGGAACTCATAATTGTAAATGATGGCTCAACCGACAACACAAGTAAGGTTATAAATGAATATGCACTTAAAGACGCTAGGATTAAGCCATTTGAAAATGATAGAAACAGAAAAATTGTTTATAGCAGAAACAGAGGTCTTGCTAACGCAACTGGCAAATATATTGCTTGGATAGACGATGATGATAAAGCCGAACCTAAAAAACTGGAACGACAAGTTAAGTTTATGGAAAAAAACAAAGACATAACCATATTGGGAACAGACATATCACTAATTAACGGTCATGAAAAAGTTTATTTAGGCTCGGTAGAATATACCCCCGAAGAATCTGAAATTGTTTTTTTAATTGGACGTTTACCCGTCATATTAGGAACAACCATGTGGCGCCATGACTTTATTAAGACGCATAACATAAAATTTAACGACAACATACAAGTTTCTGAAGACTTGGTAATTTATGATAAAATTTTAAAACACAACGGAAAATTCATGACATTACCGGAAGCATTATATAAATATCGTGTCCATCGTTCTAACCCCCAAAGATATTATTCAGAAATAGGCAGACTGCAAAAAAAATTTTACAAAGACAGATGGAACAGATTTTATCCAAATACAGAATATCCGAAATCGCAATGCGACAGGTTAAAATATATTCAAAACAACAATCAATATTTTAATCAAAAAATTCTTGATAATATGGTCAAACAACATTGCAAAACCGAAAAATTTTTACCATCTGCGTTTCCTTGGTTTATTCCCTTTGAAGATGGAGAAGAAGCGGTAGTTGTTTCCATAGAAGACAAAAGTTTCTTTTCAAATAAGTTAAAAAAGCATGGACGTATACACAAATTACACAGACTTAACACCGATATAATATGGGATGGTGACACCGAGCCAACCACATATTCAAGAGTAATAAACAATTAAATACGTAATTTGCAGGTAAAAAGATACTAACCAATTATTTTTAAGTATTTTTTTTACAAAAATAACAAAAACTTTCTTGACATATTTTTTTAATATGTTAGAACGCCTTTTATCTGTTTTTTAAACCAATTTTAGAGGCGTAAAATGTTAGGACAATTTATAGGACAATTTAATTTAAGAGACTTCTTCAGTGCTTTTGTAGTTTTATTTGCAATTATTGATATCATAGGTACAACACCAATTATCATTGGTATGCGTAAACAAGGTAAAATTGTTAGTTCATCACGAGCAAGTATCATATCACTAATTATGTTTATCGGCATTTTTTACATTGGTGATGCATTTTTAAAATTATTCGGAATAGACATATCATCATTTGCCATTGCAGGTTCCATAATTTTGTTTGTAATGGCATTGGAGATGATTTTAAATATTCAAATTTTCCGTGACAACCCGGACTTGCCAAATGATGCCACCTTTACTCCGGTTGTATTTCCGTTAATTGTTGGTGCCGGTTCCATGACTGCATTGTTATCTCTTAGTTCCGAATATGCCGATATAAATATTTTAACGGCAATTGTTGCCAACATTTTGGTTGTATACATTGTGTTAAGAATGGCCAAAGAGTTTGAGCGTTTTATCAATCCCGGTGTTGTATATATGCTTCAAAAAGTTTTTGGCATTATCTTGCTTGCAATTTCTGTAAAACTGTTTTTAACCAATTTATCAGTTTTAATAAAATCCATTGCATAACATATAAACATATTTGATCAAAGTCATATTATTGGTACAATATTATCTAACAATGTTTGATATTGACATTTTAGATATTTATTGTACCATTATATCGTTAATAATAAATGAGGAGATTAATTATGAAAAAAATTTTATCACTATTAGCAGTGCTTGTTACTGTTACTTTGTTTGTCGGTGCTGCAAATGCTAAAGGCAATATTTTTTCTAGCGGTAATGCCAACAATATAATAAACAAACCTGCAAATGCTAAAGGCAATATTTTTTCTAGAGGTAATGACGACAAGATAATAAACAAACCTTCAATTCCTGGTGGAATTGGTACAATACATAAAAAACAGCCTGATGAAGTTAACGGCACGATTCATAAAATACAACTAGAACCGGTTGGTACTGTACATGAAATACAAAAAGATAAACCGGGAATGATGGATAATAATAAGAAAAATAATAAACCGGGAATGATGGATAATAATAAAAAAGATAATAAACTGGGAATGATGGATAATAAAAAATAAGCCGTTTGGGGCACAAATTTATAATAAAATCATCTTGTCAGAGGCACTTTAGGGTGTCTCTTTTTTTAATTGCACCAAAGATTAAAATAAAACCAACAAAAAAACACGATAATAACATCATGTTTTTTTATTTATTAAAAAATAATTCTACTGTTAACTGTTTAATTATTATCATTGAAAAAATATGAGCATGAATATAAACTTCAAACATAAAATTGTTGAACTAATTTATACGGAGGTTTCTTATGAAACAAATTTCTGTTATCGGATGTGGCCGTTGGGGAACTTTTTTAGCATGGTATTCGGCCAACTATTGTGTTGACAGTGTCTTAATGTATGACATTCCCACTTCACCTAATTTTATCGAATTAAATCAGACCAGAAAGAATTCATATTTATCATTAAGTGATAACATGCTTCTAACGCCCGATTTAGATAAACTTCTTAAAAATGACAACATAATCATTTCAATCGGTTGTCAACACTTAAGATCTCTTGCTAAACAACTTAACGAATACAATTTATCAGGAAAATCGTTTTTACTTGCCATGAAAGGCTTGGAAGAGCCCAGTGCAAAAATTTTGATAGATGTGTTTAAGGAAGAAATCAGTCAAGATATAAAAGTTGCATGCTTAGGTGGTCCCGGACACGTACAAGACTACATGAAGAAAGTTCCGTCTTGTGCGGTTATAGACAGTTACGACGAAACAACCAAAGACGAATGGATAAAACTATTACAAAGTGACCTAATTCGTTTTTACTATGGCAACGATGTAATCGGCAACCAAATAGGCGCCGCATTAAAAAATGTTATCGGTATTGCTGCAGGCATATTAGACGGCTTAGAATGGTACGGCTTAAAAGGTGCATTAATGGCAAGAGCGCCGGTTGAAGTTGGCCGTTTAATAAAACATTTTGGCGGAAATCCGTTTACAGCATACGGACTTGCCCATTTAGGCGATTATGAAGCAACCTTATTTTCAAAACATTCACACAACCGCACATACGGTGAAATGTTTGCAAAAGGTGAACGTTTCGGCAAATTAGCAGAGGGTGTTGCAACCTTAAAAGCAGTAAAAATAATTGCCGATAAAGAAAAAATCGATATGCCCATTTGCCAAGCACTTTATAAAGTTATATATGAAGATGCCGACATTAAGGCAACAATAAAAGAGATGTTTGAACGTAGCCTTAAAAAAGAATTTGACTATATATGCGCATAATTAAACAAGAGGCTCACCAACAATGAGCCTCTTTTTTTTAGTTTATAACTTATTTATCTTTCCTTACACAACTCAATCTATAGCATCATGCTTTTCTTACAAAAGCAAAAATCAGGACAATTACAACAATTTAAGCAGCATATAAAAAAGAAAGAGGGTGTTGTAAGGCACCCTCTCTTTGTTTTGTAAGTTAAGTAAGTTTTTTGTAAGTTAAACCTACGGAATATGTAAGGTCAAACTAGTAGTATTTCCAAGCAACAGCGTTACCTGAGTTTCCACCATTACAAACGCCAACTGCTGTACCAACGGCAACAGGAACGCCTTGAGTACGACCTGGAGCAGCTACCAGCAATGTGCTACCTTGGGCTAACTCTGTATTCTGATCATCGGTAAATACAAGGTTTGCTGCAGCATGTGCTGTTTCAACATCGCCTTTACCACCAGCAATAGAAATTAAACCGGAGGCTTGGCCTGAACCCCAGTCACCTGTTAACATAGCAACACATGCTTCTTCTGTCATACCATCGTATGCAACAATGAATGCTTCATCTTCGTTATACATGTCGTTACCATCACCATCCACACCTGTGGATTTTCTTGCAGGAACAGATTTAATGGTAACATCACCTTTAAAAGCATTTGATAATGCATAATCAGATCCGTATGCACCCTGTGCATTAGTGGCATACATGTCATTTGGTACGACACCAAATTTAATAGCATTACCATTATTTAAATCGGCATAGTTACCTTGAGAAGCAAACAGTGTTCTGATGTTGGCAACTAACATTGAAACTTGGTCATTAGTTTTGTTGATTTTGTATTTGTTCATTGCTTTAGAATAACCGGCGATACCACCAACAGATAGCACACCGATAATTGCTAAAACGCCGAGCATTTCAACCATACTTCTACCATTTTCGTTTACATATTTCATAATTATCTTCCTTTTTAAAATAAGTTTACTTACATAAAAAAAATCGCTCTTGTTTAACAAAAAGCGACTGGAA
>JAZRHJ010000137.1:0-1775 GCA_045644695.1 Alphaproteobacteria bacterium
AACATACCACGAACCGGCACCTATAATATTGTTATTTTTAACTGTCGCATCAGGATAAAAAGTTATTCCGGCAACAGCATCCAAAGGAGCACAAGTGCGAGCATAATCAATTGAATTAACAGAATATTCGCCACAATTTGCATTTATCGGTTGTGTTGCGTATAATATATTGGTTTGATCTCTGCCATTTATCACACTTGGATTTTTACTATTAATTTCTGCCACCAATTGACTAATATCTATAATATTGTAAATAGACGGAATATCATAATCTATTAAACTTGGATAAACAATATTTGTACCTGTATATGGTGTCTGCGGATTAAATTGAAAATTAGTCAGTGCAATATCATACAAATTAACTATTTTACCATGTTTTCCTTCTGAATCTACTTCAAAAATAACTCCTACCGGTACTTTAGTGTCGTCATAATGTAATGTATTAGAGCAACTGTTATCAGCATAATATATATCGCCTACTTGGCATTTATAATCTTCGAAAGTATAACAGGTTAAATTTTTATATTTAACCGCAACAACATTTTTATCTGCTGTAGTTGCTCTAGAACTTGAATACCCGCCATCTTCACAAGTATAATCTGCCCATTGAGCAATTACTCTTAAATTTGCAGCATCAGATTTAGTATATAATTCTCGAGTTCCTTCATCAAAATTTAATGAAAATGCCTTTGATAAACTAAGTTCATTTGAAACTAAATTACTTCCCGAAATTGTAAGCGCATTAACACCTTTTGCTCTTAGTGCAGATAAAGAAGCATTAACCTTGTTTAACACATCTCTTAATGCACCGCTTTTGTTATTGTTAGCATTTACATTATTGAAATCGTAGCCATATAATTGCATTGCCTCGTACATAGAAGGAACATACCACTTACCTGCCCCTACTACACTATTTGCTGACAGGCTGATATGAGGATAATATGCCAAAGCGGCCAAAAATGCCGAAGGTACACATTGTTTTGCATAATCTTCGCTATTTACCGATAATGAACCATTTGTACATACTGTATTTAAGCTTGTTTCACCAGATATTAATTTTGTATTATTTAGGCCATCAATCGCTTCATAATTTTCATCTATTATTGCTTTAGTTAAATTTTCCAATGTTAAACTTGCAAGAGAAGCCGATTTATAGCCTGAAAAACCCCAATACATTGCTTTTGATGACGAATAAGGATTGTTTACATCAAAATATGCTTTATCTTTTAGAGCCAAATTGTTAATACTGACGATTTTTCCCCAATTATAACTGGGACTTGTTGCAAAAACAATACCGACCGGAATTTTAGAGCCATCATAATTTGCTGCTATACCGCATGTTCCATCATGATAATAAACGTTTCCAACATCACATTTAACATCTATTAAATCGACGCATTCCATATCTTTATAAGTTGTGGTTACTGCTTCTTGATTTATACTAGGTGTTGTTCCTACCGGAAAATATCTACCATCTTGACATTTCCATTTAGCACAATATAACTTTGACATATCATACGGGCATGCTACTCCGCCATATTTACATGATTCTTGTGTATATCCCAATTCAGCACATTTTTGCACATTATCTTCAACACAAATTGCTGCACCGACAGGAAGGGTAAAAACAACTCCCATAAACACGAAAAAAGCAGATTTAATCATCATAAATAACTCCAAAATTTTTATTTACTATACCATCTTAAAACGAATATCAATTTTTTGCAAGCAAAAAGTAAATAAAAAAAACTCCCTCTAACAACAATCAGAGGGAG
>JAZRHJ010000138.1:0-4897 GCA_045644695.1 Alphaproteobacteria bacterium
TTCTTCTGTTTTAATATCTTTAATATCAGAATATAGTTTTATATCACTAATTTCATAACGAGGCCCCTCATCTAACGTAAAGTTTAGAATGAACGATTTTTTATTTGGTGCTAATTCGGCAATTGCCGAAACTACCTGAAAATCGGCATATCCGTGTTCGGTGTAAAAACGTCGTAAAAGTTCTTTATCATAGTTCATTTTTTCAGCATCATAAGTTTCTGAACTTGTAAAAAGCCTATACCAACGACTTTCCTTGCTCATAATTTCTTCTTGTAAATCAGGTGAAGAATAGTGCGTATTTCCAAAGAAATTTATTTTATCTATTTTAGCCGCCGTTCCTTCGTCAATTTCAAAAATCAAATCTACCCTATTTTCATCTTGTTCAATTAATTTGGGCTCAATTTCTACCGAATAGCGCCCTGCTCTCTTATAAACTTCTAATATACGCTGAACATCTTGTTGTACTTTTGCCTTACTGTATAATGAGTTAGGAGCACTTTGAACTTCTGCTTCCAAAATTTTATCATCAAGTTTATTATTTCCGTCAAATGCTCGTTTGCCGATGATTGGATTTTCTTCTACTTTTACAAATAGCACCCCACCTTTTTTACTTTCCATTTGTATATCGGAAAACAAGCCGGTTGAATATAAATTTTTTAACGCTAAATCAAGTTTTTCTTGCGAAACATTATTACCTGTTTCAAGACCCAAATATGATAAAACGGTTTCACGTTCAACCCTTTTTAATCCCTCTATTTTAATATTATTCAAATAAGTATCTAAAGCACACACACCGGTACTTATAAAACCTGACAATAAAACAGACACAAATAATGTTTTTTTCATTTTTTCCTCATATTTAAGAATTAAACCAACGATCAAACAAATGCTTAATATCATTCCATGTAGCAAAAATCATCAATGCTAATAACAGAGAAAAACCTATACGAAACAACCATTCTTTGACCTTTTCATTAAGTTCTTTTCCCGTAATTATTTCTAGTGTATAAAATATGACATGCCCACCATCTAACACCGGTATCGGAAACAAATTAATTAAACCCAAATTTACTGATAACAATGCCATAAAAATTACAAAATTTAAATAACTTTGACTTTTACTTATATCACCCGTCATCTCTGCAATACGAATTATACCGCCAATATCTTCAGTACCTCTATCACCGGTTATCATTTGACCAACTCCACGCAATGTTGTTGCTGTAACTTCTGCTACTTCTTCCAAAGCATAAATAAAGGCTTTGTGTGGCCATATCAGTTCATTTGATGTTTCAATGGTAGTAACCGATTTAATACCTAACATATGTTTTTTGGTCTTTGTACCATTACTTTCATCTATTTCAATTTCCGTTAATTGTATATCGAAATTTAAAACTTCGTCTCCTCTTTTAACCTCAACTTTGGTGTTATGATTTGCGGCAATTGCGACTTCACGCGCAATATCTGCAAATTCGTCTATTTTAACGCCATTAATACTCAAAATTCTGTCATCTTTTTTTATACCAGCGCTATATGCTGCTCCATGTTCCACAACTTCTCCGACAATTGGAGGAAATGTTACTCGGCCTAAAAATGTAAACAGCAATGTGTATACCAAAATGGCAAAAAGGTAGTTAAAACCGGGGCCGGCTAAAACAATGGCAAGTTTTTTATACGGATTTTGAAACGCAAATGCTCTTCTCTTTTGTTCATCTGTTAATTCTACCGTTTCAGATGTTGAAGACGATGCATCTGCATCTCCCAAAAACTGACAATACCCCCCCAAAGGAATAGCAGAAATACGCCACATTGTTCCCTTTTTGTCTTGTTTTTCCCATAACACTTTACCAAAACCTATTGAAAAGGCGCTAACCTCCACGCCAGAAAGTCTTGCAACTATAAAGTGACCAAACTCATGAACAAATACTAATATTCCAAGTAATATTACAAAAGGAACAACATAGTGTACTATATTAAAAATTATTTCCATATTTTTAACCTACCTATTTATAAATTATAAACCATATGCAAGTAACCAATATACAAACGGAGCAGCAAAAATTAAACCGTCTATTCTGTCAAAAACACCGCCATGTCCCGGAATTATCGAACTAGAATCTTTTAAGCCTAATTTTCTTTTTATAGCTGATTCAATTAAATCTCCTATTTGAGATACTGCAGCAGTTAATCCCCCCAATACAACAAAAAATATTTGTATATCTTTTGCTTCTTTCACCGTTAAATATGTAAATAAATAACTTACAGCCATAGCAAGAACAATACCGCCGATTAAACCTGACCATGTCTTATTAGGACTTATTTTCGGTGCCAATTTCGGACCTTTTAAATTTGACCCTACTATAAAACCGCCGATATCCATCGACCACACCATTAAGAAGAACCATAATGTCACGTAAAAATTATACGGATGATACGGTATTATTCCTTGATATATCCACAATAAAGAACCTACACCTATACTGATGTACGGCACACCCAATATTAATAAGTTTCTATGGCTTTCGCCTTTTGCCTTAAACCAAACAAAGAAACTTATCAGGACTATACTTGATATAATCATCGGAGTATCATATACAAACAACGAAATAGCAAGCGCTACAATATATGATGCCATGTATGTAAGAGGTTGACGGCTAGACACCATATTTGCCCATTCCCACGCAAGAATTGCGCCAACCACAAGCGCTAAAACATCAACAAAAGGATATCCTCCCCATAGCGCACCAATTGCCACAGGCAACATAACAATTGCGGCTAAAATTCTTTTGGTTAATGAACCAAGTTTTTTGCCCTTACCTTTCTTAACTGCTAATTTTACCATATCTTCTCTCCCTTGTTTTAAAATTTTCAATAATATTTGAAAGTTCTTCTTTTGAAAAATCAGGCCATAATGTATTTGTAAAATAAAATTCAGAATAAGCAATTTGCCATAAAAGATAATTACTTATACGTTGTTCACCGCTGGTACGAATTACCAAATCGGGATCAGGTATACCCGACGTATATAAAAATTTTGAAAAAATTTCTTCATTTATATCATCAAGCATAATATCTTTTTTAGCAACCAAATCTGCTATTTTTTTTACTGCCGTAACTATCTCTAACCGCGAACCATAACTCAAAGCAACTTGTAAAACCAAACTTTTATTATTTAAGGTTTCTTGCTCCAACTTTTCCATTTTTAATACAATATCGGCATCTAACATTTCTCTTTGTCCGATAAAAATTATGCGAACATCATTTTTCTTCAACTCTTCAAAATTTTTATCTAGATATTCTCGCAATAAATTCATTAAGCCGGAGACTTCTTCTTCATCTCTTTTCCAATTTTCAGTAGAAAAAGCATACAAAGTTAAATATTGCACACCCAACTCTTTTACCGCTTTTGCAATATCAATTACGGTTTGAGCACCTTTTTTGTGCCCCATATTGCGAGCAAGACCTTTTTTTTGAGCCCAACGTCCGTTGCCATCCATAATAATGGCAATATGCCTTAAAGATTCATCAGCCACAGCCATTTTTCCTTAGACCTGCATAATATCTTTTTCTTTTAAAGATTGCATTTCATCAACTTTTTTAACTGCATCATCGGTAATTTTCTGAATTTCGCTTTCTGCTTTCTTTTCTTCATCTTCCGAAATTAAATTATCTTTTTTGAGTTTTTTAACTTCATCAAGTGCATCACGACGAATATTACGAATCGCAACCTTATTTTGCTCAGCATATTTTCCGGCAACTTTAACAAGTTCTTTTCTGCGTTCCTCGCTCAATGGTGGTATCGGAATACGGATCAATACTCCGTCTGAAACCGGATTTAAACCTAAATCACTTTCTCTTAATGCTTTTTCAACACTTTTAGCGATAGACTTATCCCAAACGCTTACCGATAGTGTTCTGGCATCAGGAACACTAACCGTACCAACTTGAGAAATTGGTGTTAAAGAACCATATGCTTCAACCATTATACCGTCGAGCAAATTTGCATGCGCACGACCGGCACGCAAACCTCCAAAATCCGATTTAAGCGAATCTAAAGTCTTATCCATGCGAGTTCTTGCATCGTTTTTTATACTGTTTATATCAGACATTTTTAACCTCTGTTTTTAATTATTGTAAACTTTCCTCTTGCACATACTGCATCTACCAACGACTGTTCGGATTTTTGTGCAAAAACAACTATTGATATATTATTTTCTTGCGCCATAGTAATTGCCGTCAAGTCCATAACTTTTAACTTTTGTTGAACAACCTCATCAAAAGATATTTCATCATATCTTTTAGCATTAGGATTTTTCTTAGGATCAGAATCATAAACTCCATCAACTTGAGTAGATTTCAATATTGCATCACAACCCATTTCAGCGGCTCTTAATGCTGCTCCCGTATCTGTTGTGAAATATGGATTTCCGGTACCGGCTGCAAAAATTATAACTTTTGAATTACTTAAATGTTCAACCGCATTGCGATATATATACGGCTCACAAACTTTCTGCATTTCAAGACCAGACATAACAACTGTTTTAACACCTATTTTTTCTAAAGAATCTTGTAAAAATAGAGCATTCATAACACTAGCCATCATTCCTACCTGATCTGCGGCACTTCGATTCATACCCGAAGCGGCCTCTTTTGCTCCTCGAAAAATATTACCGCCACCTATAACCAAACAAACCTCAACACCCATATCATGAATTGATTTTATTTGTTTTGAAAGAGATGATAAAACTTCATAATCTATACCAAAAGGCTTATCTCCCATAAGCCCTTCACCGGATAATTTCAGCAGAATTCTCTTGTACGCAGGTTGCATAAATTTACCTTTCTTATTTTTATTCCACTATTATATTACCGACTTTACTTTGTTTGTCACAACTTT
>JAZRHJ010000139.1:0-2515 GCA_045644695.1 Alphaproteobacteria bacterium
CATATCATAAATTTGTTCAAAAGTTGCCGGTTCATTATTTATGGTAAAACCGTTAAATAAATTTCCTACAGAAATATTTTCAGGTTTATCATTTTTATATGTTACAATTTTAAAATCTATATATTGAGCCATATCTTCAATAAGAGTTTTAAAAGCAATTTTTCCGTTAACCGTTGCTGCACCTGCAATTATTTTTTCTCCTTTTTTATTCCAAACAATAACATTTGCCGATTTTATGACATCGGAAAATGTCAAAGCATAAGTTGTCATTTGTGATATAAGATTATTTAAAGCACTATCTTTAGTATTTTCCGTTTTTTCCAAATCGGTCAATAACGCATTGATAAAATCTTTATATTTGCTCTTAATTGTTTCATCGACATTAACAGCCAAAGCCATCATAGGCTTGTTGGTTGAAGGATATTTAAATTTAACGGAAACACCTTTATCGGTTATTTTTATTTGAGAAGACGGATTATTATTTGTATAATATGAAATTATATACGGATTTGAAAAACCTGTTACAATATTAAAATCACCTTTGTTAGATGCTATTTTATTGTTATCATACGTAGCCATAGTATCCGAAAATGTCATATTTTTAATTAAATTTGATATAAAACGACCTAGCATTTTTTCTTTATCTGCCGAAACAACAAAATTGAGTGCTTCTTCAATAATTTCTTCTATTCCTTTAAATTTTGACGAAACTACAGAAAGCGGATTCTCTACATCATAGGTTTTAAAGATCATCGCTTTTTGAGCCGGATCAAAATTTGCTTCAAGATGTATTTTCTTAAATCCATTTAAATATTCTTGATTAAGAATTTCGCTATCGCAAACAAACTTTGCTTCGGTTGTATATTTGGGAAACTTGTATTCTCCGGTATAGGAACATTGAAAAATAGGGCTGTTAACGGTTGCTGCAGTAGAAGATAAACAACCTAAAAACGGTTTTAACGTTTCAGGTTTTGTATCATTAATAAAGTTTTGCAAGTTTTCAATTAAAACTTCATCTTCACATAAAATTTTACCTTCTGCAGTGTAAGAAATTTCTTTATCCTTGGCGCTTAATTTAAAGGTTTTATTTTTTTCAATATTTAGTTTAAACTCTTCCAAAGTTTTTGATAAATCAGACTTATTAAGAGTAACGGGACCTGACATAACCCCATTAATATAGTCTACCTCGATAGGCATAAAATAAGATGTATAAATTTTTGCTTTTCCGTTTTTTATGCCTTTAACCAAGTTGTATTGTTGTGAAAGTACACCGTTTTGCGTAAAAATACTGTATTCACCGTTTTTCTGAAAAAATTTGCGCTGTGCGATAGATTTTATTTTACCGTTAGGATAGTGTATAACTTCGGGTTTGTTGCCTAAATGCCATGCAACACCGCCTCCAATGGTAATTAATAATATAATAATTAAAAGCACTTTAACAAATTTTTTCATAAAATTTACTCCTCATTGACTATAAAATCGCCTTCATTATAAGATATTAAAAAATATTTGCAAGATAAAATGTAAAAGCACTTCCTTTGTCCGAGGAAGTGCTTTTTTACATTTAGAGTTTTACTAGGATATTGGTATAATCGGCACCGCCGTAATATGTATAGCGGTTTTCGTGCTGAATATCAAATCCTTCATAAGGAGAATGATTTCTGTCGTTTTGGGGTTGTAAAATCCAATCGTAGAAATCAACTCTTGGAACTTGCGCCACTTTCATCATGTGATTAAGTTTGAAGAAAAATGTTTCAACTGTTTCACTGTCATCTCGTGTTAACAACGAAAGCGACCACGCTTGCACAGTCTCCATAACTGTTTTAGCCTTAAAGGCTACTGCGGTTGCACCAACAATAATCAAGTTCTGTGATAACGCGAAGCCGATGAGTTTTCTGCTTTTAGCAACAACAAAACAAGGCTTGTTGTATGCCGTCCATGCTAGAGATACAACCTCCTTAATTGCTGTGGCATCGTATCCGTCTTTAACCCAAATTATCTCGTGCCCGTGGTTGTTTATAAAGGCATTTGATAAAATAGGAGTTTCGATGTTACGCAATCTCTCACGCAATATTTTTAATATTGCATCATCCTGCTTGTCGTTTACTCTCGGAACAAACTTGTTTAAGAGTTGACGAATAATACTCCAGTGATGCTTAGTAGCAAACTCTTCCCACTGGGTAAGAGGAACATCACGCTCCGGAACAATAACTTTTGTAGGAGTAAGAGTCTCTTTTACCGGTGGAACAACACTAACTTCTTCAGCGGTTACCACGATGGTCTCTGAATGTTTACGTTTTTTAAAGAAGCACATAATAGTTAAATTTATAATAGATTATTGAAAATCATTATAACAATAAAAAAATAAAAATCAATTAATTTTTGGCAAATTATAGATATTAAAACAAATGTTGAAGTTTTTTGTTGCACTTAGATAAAAAAACAGTATAATTAAATCTGTTAAATAATAATTATGTCCAAAAATTAAAATCTATTACTATGAAAAATTATGCAG
>JAZRHJ010000140.1:0-1165 GCA_045644695.1 Alphaproteobacteria bacterium
TCAGCTCACTGACACGCATACCGGTTGCATACAAAATTTCTAACAACGCCTTCAAACGCACATCTGACTTTGCCACATTAATCAAATCAGCAATTTCTTTTTCAGATAAATATTTCGGCAAAGACCTCCCTATTTTGGGAGATACTAAATAATCAGCAGGATTTTTCTTTAAAATATCTTCCGAAAATAAATACCGATAAAACTCACGAACAGCCGCCAAACGACGAGCCTGTGTCTTTTCGGATAACTTATTTTTATCTGCCAATGTATGCATATAAGATTTCAAATCATCATAAGATGCTTTCAACAACGATACACGACGCGTTTTTAAGTAATCCTCTAAATCTAACAAATCACTTTCATACGCGGATATCGTTCTAGGGCTTGCCCCTCGTTCAGCAACCATGATTTCCAAAAATGCCGCAATATGCTTACTTACCTGCTTCATGGATACACATACCGTTCCAAAACCAGTTGTCGCAACAAAGAAACTGGCGTTATTTCCGTCAAAGCAGATACAATATCCGGTTCAACCCCAGCACTATCTTGCCATAATTTAATGGCCAACAAAATCCCCTCACCCTGACGTTCAGAAGAAATTAACCCACGCAACATGCCTTGCACAAGCAATGTATATCGTTTAGAAAACAAATTATCATTCAAAATATCCACCGTATTTGGCACAAAAGAATCACTTCCTACTTTATCCAAAAAAGCTGAACAATTCGGATGTTTGTTTTTACGACAAAATGCAAGCGCCTTTTCCGTATCTTTTGACATACCTGCACCTAATTGTTGCATTAATGGCGCTAAAAAAACACCTTGAACTTGCCTATTTTCATCTTCATCTTGTTGTAAAATCTGATACCATGAATACGCCAAATCTGCATTATCAGACAAAGCATATACCTGAGCGGCATTAAACGGCAAATTTTGTGTTTTATCAGATGGTGACAGTGTATCCAAAAACGGTTTCATCACAGATGCCAAAGTCAAAAACAAACCATCAGAACGAGCCAATTCCAAATATTCATCAATCAATTTTGCCAACGTTTCATCATCGGATGTATCTTTTATTTTTTGATATAATTTTGCCCGCCCAACCGTATTATTTTGTTTTGTTGTATTATCAACAAGCATATACAATTTATCCAATTGCTCCACA
>JAZRHJ010000141.1:0-7559 GCA_045644695.1 Alphaproteobacteria bacterium
ATTTTTTTCGATTCAATGCTTACATCAATTTTTAATTCGGGTTGAGATGTCATTTCCTTAAAAATTTCGGGAGCATAAGGAATTTCCAAAGACAAATCTTTGATATATTGGCTGTTAATTAAAATCGGTGCAGCGTTTAAATTTTCTTTATTATTATCACTCATAATATTTCTTTCATAAAAAAAGTTAACTGAAATTTTTATGCTATACATACAATAAATAATTCTAATCGTCAAATATAATAGTTGATAATCTCACAAAATACGTTATATTAAGTATAATTTTTTTAATATAAAGGGGGATAAATGTCTCAATATATAGATATAATTTTTTTAGTATTTGTAGTAGCGGCGGTTGTATATAGGCTCTATATTGTGCTGGGTACGGAACCCAAAGAAGAGAAAAAAGTGATTTTAATTTCTAAAGATGATATCAAAAACGGTAAAATCAATTTACCTAAAGAGATTAGTGATAAATTAAAAAATATGGTTAATATGGCGGTGGATAATCAGCCAAGTGAGGTTTGCGAAACATTGTGTCAAATTCCCGGTTTTGACCAAAATGATTTTTGCTCAAAAGCCGCAAAAGTTTTCGAAATGATATTAACCGCTTTTGCATGTCAAGACGAAGATACGTTAAAAATGCTTACGGGAAAAAGGTTGTTTTCAAATTTTAAAAAAATTATAAACAGTAGAAAAGAAGATGGAATTTGTGCTGAAACAGATTTAATTAAAATTGAGGAGGTAACAATTTTAAGCGCCGAGTTAAAAGATAACGGCGTTGCAAAGATTGTGGTTAAATTTGTCAGTGAACAAATAAATTTATTGAAGAATTCCGAAGGTGAAATTATTGAAGGTGATGAAAATTTTGTTCAGCAAATTACAGATATTTGGACTTTTGAAAAAGATATTAATTCGTCTTCAAAAACTTGGTTACTGGTATCTACAAAGAAAAAATAAATGAAAAAAGCAGGACTTTTATTTTTAGTTTTATGGTTGTCGTCATGTGGTATCAAAACCACATATAAACACATATCGCCAATAGATGAAACAAGTTCGGTAAAACTGGAAAAGGTTACTTTTGCGCAACTTAAAAATTTTAACGATGATAATTTGGATGAAGCTAAATCGGCAATAGAAAAAACATGCGGTGCTATAAAAAAAGACCCTTATGTTTTATTAAAAGCAAAAATAAAAATAAACCCTGACAGATATTTGGATATATGCGAAAATTTTGAAGATATTGAAGATTTTTCATCAGATAAAATAAGAGAGTTTTTAATAAATAATTTTGATCCGTATTTAGTAAAAAATTCTACAAATACAATCGGTAAATTTACGTCTTATTACGAAGCGGAATTGCGTGCCTCAAAGACCAGACAAGGACAATATGTTTATCCCATTTACAATCGCCCCAATGATTTAATTGAACTGAACCTGACCGATTTTGATAAGACTCTTCCCAATCGCAGATTATTGGGTCGCATTGAAAATTCCAAATTAGTTCCGTATTATACGAGAGCCGAAATTGAAAACCAAGGGCTTGACGCTCCGGTTATTTTATGGGGGGATGATGCCGTTGATATTTTCTTAATGCAAATTCAAGGCTCTGCTGTTGCCCTTTTAGATGATGGCAGTAGTGTGCGTATAAGTTATGCCGATAATAACGGACATGCATTTATCGGGATAGGTTCAATTTTATTGAAAAAAGGCCTGTTAAAATCAGGACAGGCATCGATGGATAAAATAAGAGATTGGTTAAAAGAAAATCCGCAAATTGCTCAGATTAATATGTCAGAAAATCCACGCTATATTTTTCATAGAATTTCAGACGCCGACGGACCTGTCGGGGCTTTAGGTGTTTCATTAACGGCGGGCAGAAGTTTAGCCGTTGATAACAGTTATATTCCGCTCGGAAGTTTATTGTGGCTTGAAACTATCGGTCCCAATAAAGAAAAAATCGAAAAACTGGTCATAGCGCAAGATATTGGCGGTGCAATAAAAGGAGTTGTTCGAGGCGACTACTTTTGGGGACATGGCGAACAGGCTCTTTTATCGGCCGGAAAAATGAATTCTGCCGGTAAATATTATATTTTCATACCTAAAAATAACTAAGACTGAAATGATCGATATTAAAGATGAAGAATTTTGGTTTGAAACCATAAAAGATGTAAAAAAAATTCCGCAAAAAAAAGTGGAAGAAAAACATTTAAACAAAAAACTTAAAACGAAGGTTGTTGAAAAGACGATTTCTCTTACTGTTTACAAGCATAATTTAAAATTGGGAACAACATCGGATATTGATCGCAACACTTTAAAACGTTTTAAAAAAGAAGAATTCGGTGTTGAGGCAGTGCTGGATTTACATGGTTTTACGGAAGAAAAAGCATATCCGGCAGTTTGTAATTTTATAACCAATTCATATCTCGGTAAAAAACGATGCATATTAATAATTACGGGCAAAGGTTCTAATCATAAAGATGAAGATATATTTGCCCCAAAGGGCGTTTTAAAAGATATTGTACCCAAATGGTTCCAAACAGATGAGTTAAAACAACTTATTTTAACCTATATTCACCCGTCGGAAAAATTAGGAGGTCGCGGCGCTTTATATATTTTACTTCGCCGCAACCGTTCTTAAACTATACTTTGTACGGAATTTTTGAGTAAATAAAATTACTGATACAATTCGGTAAAATAGAGCCAAACCATGCGCCAAAACGCATAGGCCAAGGAAACGCAATGAGGCCGACATTTTTTTCAATTCTGCTTGCGATAATTTCGGCAGCATTATCGGCTTCCATAAAAAATGGCATTGGGCAAGTGTTTTTATCGGTAATTCTGGAGCGAACAAAACCTGGGCAAATCACATTAACTTGTATGTTTTCTTTTGCTAATCTAACTCGCAAAGCCTCTCCGTATGCTTTAACGCAAGCCTTACTTGCGCTGTACGACGGACATCCGGATAAACCATGATAACCTGCAATTGAAGCAGTAATAGCAACGATTCGCGGTGCGGAATCGTCAAGTTTTTTATATAATTCGATTGTAGGAGTTAAAGTGTTTAGAACACCAAAAATATTAATATTAAACGTATTATAAACATTTTCTGGTGTTTCTTCTCCGGTTGAAACACCGGCATTTGCAAAAACCAAATTTAACCGTGCTTTTTTATTGCAAGATTTTATCCATTGAGCCATTTTGTCTTTATCGGTAACGTCTAACACTTTTGCATAAACATCGGTGCCTAATTTTTTACATTCGTTTGCCGTATTTTCCAGCCTTTCTTTATTTCTGCCACATAAAAACAGAGTTTTTACTCCGTTTTTGGCATAATGCAGAGCCAAAGCCTCGCCAATACCCGATGAGGCACCCGTAATTAAAACATTTTTTATAGTATTCATAATTTTTTCCTAGTAAAATATTAAAAGATTTGCTTTACTATATAACATATTTTTTTAATTTAGGAGAAAAATTTTGCAACTATCCAGTATGACAGGTTTTGCTCGCAGTAGTTCAGAATTTGTTTATGAAAACAAAAAATATATGTGGGCATGGGAAATTAAGAGTGTTAACGCCAAAGGTTTAGATATTAAAACCAGAGTTCCTTTTTGGCTTGAAAATATTAATGAGCAGATAAAATCGATATGTGCCAAAACATTTACGAGAGGAACATTAAATATTTGTCTTAATATAGATGTTGAAAATTCTAATCCGGACATTGAAATAAATTCAGATTTATTAAATATGCTCACCGTAAAAATGAAACAAATTTATTTTTTGGAACCTGATTTATTTTCTAAGCCAAGTCCGGCAGAGTTGTTAAAAATTAACGGAGTTGTTAAAATAAATGAAAATACTCCCGATAATGAAGAACTTGAGGCCGTAACGACTAATTTATTATTAAGTTTAGATGAAGCTGTTGCTAAATTAAAACAAGATCGAATAAACGAAGGAAATAAAATTGCAGCGGTTTTAAACAGCATTTTAGAAAATATAAAAACAACGGTCATAAAGGTTGAAAACATAATTGCTGAAAATCCGGTTAAGTTAAAAGAAAAATTTTTAACACAAGTAACAAATTTGCTTAATGATAATACAATTTCACCGGAAAGAATTGAGCAAGAAGTTGTGCTTTTAGTTATGAAAGCTGACGTTAAAGAAGAAATAGACCGATTATACGCTCACATAAAAACTGCTTGCGAGTTATTGCAAGAGAGTGCGCCAATCGGCCGAAGACTAGACTTTTTGTGCCAAGAATTAAATAGGGAAGCAAATACTTTGTGTTCAAAATCTTGTGATATTGAACAAACCAAATATGGTATGGAATTAAAAGCACTTATAGAACAATTTAGAGAACAAGTTCAAAATATGGAGTAAGAAAAAATGACAGATATTGTTGATGTATTAAGAAAAACAAGAAAAGGCGCCATGTTTATTATTGAGGCGCCGTCAGGAACAGGGAAAAGCACCATTGTAAAAGAGTTGTTAAAGCAAGATTCAAATTTAAAATTTTCTGTTTCGGTAACAACTCGCAAACCCAGAGAAGGTGAAAAAGAAGGGGTCGATTATTATTATATTACAGATGAAAAATATGATGAACTTTTAAAACAAGATGCTTTTTACGAATATGTAAATTCACAATATGGCTCTCGTTACGGAACTTTACGTTCCGAAGTTGACAGTTTTATCAATGTCGGACAAGATGTTATTTTTGATATGGACTGGATAGGTGCACGCCAAATGCGTCAAAAAGCCCCTAACGATGTTGTAACAATATACTTATTGCCGCCTTCCGTTAAAGAAGTGCGCCGTCGTTTAGAAGACAGAAAAACCGATTCGAAAGAAACAATAGAAAAAAGAATGAATTTAATTGCCGAAAAACTTAAACATTGGGATGAATTTGACTATGTTATTGTTAACGCCGATATTGAAGAAACGGTACGCAAAGTACAAAGAGTAATTTCAGGCGAAAGAATGAAAAGAGTTCGCCAAATCGGTATGCCGCCTTTTATTGAAAGTTTGTTAAAAGAAGCCGAGACTGATTAAAAAAATTGGGGGAAAAATGGTAAAAATATATCAATCCGTAACCGAACTTGTTGGTAACACACCGCTTGTTAATATGAAAAATGTGGCAAAAAAATATAAAGTTAAAGCAAATATATTAGGTAAGTGCGAATTTTTTAATCCGGCATTTTCGGTTAAAGACAGGGTTGCTTTGAATATGCTTGAAAAGGCCCCTTTTTCAAAAATTACATCAGATACCATATTTGTTGAGGCAACATCGGGAAATACGGGTATCGGGTTAGCGGCGATGTGTGCTGCAAAAGGCTATAAATTGGTAATAGTAATGCCCGAAAATATGTCACAAGAGCGCATAAAACTTATGCGTCATTTTGGGGCAGAAGTTATACTTACGCCTAAAGAAGACGGTATGAAAGGGGCAATTAATAAGGCACAAATACTTGCGCAAAAAAATAAAAATGTTATTTTGCTGAAACAATTTGAAAATCAGGCAAATCCGGATGCTCATACGTTGTCTACCGCTGTCGAACTTTTGGATCAAACGGGTACAAATATAGATGCAATTGTTTGTGGTGTCGGCACATCAGGTACATTAACCGGATTGGCCAAAGCGCTTAAAAGTTGTATTCCTGATTTATATGTGGTTGCGGTTGAACCTAAAGAAAGCCAAGTATTGAGTGGGCAAGAAGCCGGAAATCATAATATATCAGGTATAGGAGCAAATTTTGTACCTCCGTTTTTTGATAAAAAACTGGTTAACGAAATTATGCCTGTTGCATCAGATGATGCAATTGCAATGTGTAAAGATGTTGCCAAAACCGAAGGTTTGGGTGTTGGTATATCTGCAGGTGCGGCTGTATATGCGGCAATTGAACTTGGAAAAAGACAAGACATGAATAAAAAAAATATTGTGGTTATTTTGCCCGATGCAATTGAGAGATATTTATCTTTGAGTTATTTTGATTAAAACAGTAAGTGGAACTATACAATGAATTTACAATCAATTTTAGGAAGATATATATCCAAACAAATCGTCATAACGTTCTTATTAGTGCTTGCTACAATAATGGGAATAATTATGATGTTTGATGCCATTGAGGCTTTACGACGCATATCTGGTCGTGAAGATGTTGGTATGAGTTATGTTGTAGAATATGTCATAACCCGACTTCCCCAAACAATAGATAAAGTTTTGCCGTTTATTATGATGGTTGCTGCGATGATAACGTTTTGGAAAGTAAGTAAAAGCAATGAATATGTAATTATACGTTCATCCGGTGTTTCGGTTTGGGGGTTTTTATATCCTATCTTGTTATCTGTTTTTATTGTCGGTGTGATAAATGTGGCGCTTATTAATCCGATTTCTTCCAAAATGTATGAAATGCACGAAACAATAAAATATAGGTTTATAACACGCAATCCCAATGCTATGTTGTTCTCAAGTAAAGGTTTATGGATAAGAGAGGCAATGGGCGAAGATAAAATTTTGGTATTAAAAGCAAAATCTTTACGCCAAGAAGATAATGAAGTTTTATCAATGCAAGAAGTCAGCATTTTAGAAATGGACAGACAATCGCAAATTATTAAACGTGTTGAAGCCCTTTTAGGCGAACTGAAAGAAAATACGCTTAAATTAAGAGGCGTGCAAATTTTTGAAAACTCAAAAGAAATGGTAAAGCTATCTGATTTAGAATACACTACCGGCATAAACATTGACAGGATAAAAGAAAATTTTATCGACCCTGATGCTATTTCTGTTTGGGAACTTCCTGAGACAATCAAATTTTATGAAAGTTCAGGTTTTTCGGCCGATAGGCATAAAATGAGATATTCATCTTTATTGGCGTCGCCGTTTTTATTAGTGGCGATGGTTTTAATTGCTTCGCTTTTTGCTCTAAAACCCAATATGCGACAAGGTGGAGTTATGTTTTTAATTGTAGCCGGTATAAGTACGGGATTTATAATATATTTTGCCTCGCAATTGGTATATGCATTTGGTATTAACGGTTATATACCCATATGGTTTGCGGTGTGGTCTCCAACACTTGTTGTTGGTTTGTTAGGGGTCAGTGCAATGTTGCACAAAGAAGAAGGCTAAACATTAGTTACAGAAATGTTAAATATTTAGCGCTTAATGCGTAATACCTTGACATAGACATAATCTATATTTTACACTAGAATATATGTATATTGTATCCTAGGAGAATTGTTATGAAAAAAATTTTTATTTTAACATTATGCGGCTTTATGTATGCAAATGTTGCATCTGGTAAAGTTTGTTTTTTAGCAGATCCTGATTGTGAAATAGGTGCTTTGCCGCCATATTCACACGTAGAAACTGATTTATGTAAAAATAAAGCAGGTTTTGAAAATTGGGTTAAAGAAGAAGAAAAATGCAAACTCAGGTTATATAAAGAGGCCTGTAAGAATGAGCATGACGGAACTGTTTATTATGAAGATTTGGGTTGTGATAAAGAAAATGGCTATTTAGCAGTAGAAGAAGTTTCTTCAAAGGGTGTTTATATAGCAAGTGAC
>JAZRHJ010000142.1:0-4206 GCA_045644695.1 Alphaproteobacteria bacterium
CATGGCTACGATCCGACTTAAAGATGTATGCTGACAATAACCAACGACCATTACGAATTGTTAGAATCGGTTTTGGTTAATGTTAATACTTCAGGTGAAGAAGACGATTAATCTATAATATCGGTTAATTCTAAACTAAAACAACTGCCGCTGCTTGATGTTGAAACTACGTTTATTTTAGCATTAATTGCAGTGGCAATTTTTTTTACTATGCTTAAACCAAGTCCGACACCGTTATTGCTCGAATCTATATTTTTTCCTTGGTAAAACTCATCAAATATATTAGGCAAATCTTCCTGATCAATTCCTATGCCATTATCGCAAACATTAATTAATGTAATGTTATTTTGCTTTTTGCATTCAAGTTTAACTTCGCTTTTGGTAAACTTAAATGCATTACTTAACAAATTGCGCAATATTCTTTCCAACAATACAATATCAGTATAGCAAAAGACATCACATTGATTATAAGTAAAATTTATATTTTGTATTTTTGCAATCGGTTGATATTCTTGTGCAATTTTTTTAATCAAATTTTCGACATCAACTAAAGTTTTTGAAACCTTAATACCACCAAATTCGGCTTTTGACACGTCCAGCATATTGTCTAAAAGCATATTGAAATTTTGAGTTGTTGCCATAATTTTTTTTAACATATTTTTTTGTTTTTTACTTAAATTACTTGTTTCAAACAAATCAAGATAAATTGTCAAAGCCTGTAAAGGTTGGCGCAAATCGTGACTTGCCTGAGCAATAAAATATGCACAATTTTTATCAATATTCATCGCTATCTCCTTTTTAAGGCAAATATAATATTTCTTTTAATATTTCAAAGTGATATTTTTTTCACAAAAGCACATATTTTGCAAAATCGGTGGTGACAAACTCAAAATTTTGAATTATGTTATTATAATTAAGTTAAGAGGAGTAATTTTGTGCAGGAAAACTTTTCATTAGAAGAAAAAAGAAATTTTAATGTCGGAATATGCGCATTATGTGTGTTTGCAATTTGCATATTTTTAGTTGCATTTTCCGGAAACGACTATAAGCATATTCATGAAAAATTTTATTATGTAACCGCCACGTTCGGCAGAACTGACGGCTTGCTTGTAGGTGATAAAGTGCGTATGGCAGGGGTTGATATCGGACGTATTGTCGATGCTAAATTAGATGAAAACTACAACGCCACATTAAAACTTGAAATAATTGAAGGGCTTAAAATTCCTGATGACAGCAGTGCTTCAATTGTCAGCAATGGTCTTATGGGAAATAAATATATTGAAATTGAACCGGGGGGGGCTGAAGATTTTATTTTGCCTAACGGCGAATTTAGTTACACTCAAGATGCAATGGTACTTGAAGAATTATTGGATAGAATTGTTGCAATAGGTAAATCAAAAAATAAAAAAGCAGATAATGTTGTAATTACGGAGGATAATAATGAATAAAAAACCGGTTGAAACTATTATGGGAATCGTTGTACTTATCGTGGCAATTTTGTTTTTGTTTTTTGCTTATCGCGTATCTGATTTGCAGGTGGTAAAAGGTTATGAACTTTCGGCAAAATTCTTAAAAGTAGGCGGAATTAGTGTCGGTTCCGATGTTAGAATTAATGGTATAAAAGTCGGAACGGTCATCGGCCAAAAACTTAACACGGAAGATTATATGGTAGATTTAACTTTTAGCATTGCCTCTGACATTAAACTTCCAACAGATAGTGAGGTTGCCATTGTGGGCGATGGTTTGATGGGTAATAAATTTATCAAAATAGAGCCCGGAAAAGCAAAAACATTTTTAAATAATGGTGACGAATTTGAAAATACTAAAGATTTCAAATCTTTAGAAGATATGGTTGGTGAAATTATATTTATGGTGACAGATAATGGTAATTAAAAATAAATTTTACAGCGCGACTTTATTGGCTTTGTTAACTTCATATAACGTATCGGCAGAGCAAGTTGATACTAACGTTGCTCAAATGCAAGCCATGGATAAAATAACCGGCAGAGTAAACATTATTGAAGTTCCCGTCGGCGGTGAAGTTAAGTTTGGCACTTTTTCCGTAGTTGTAAGAAGTTGCAAAACAAATGCGGAAGGTGAAGTTCCAGAAAACTATGCTTTTGTTGATGTTTCCGATAAAAGTTTTGACAAAGAAGAGTTTAACATATTTAAAGGTTGGATGATATCTTCTTCACCTGCAGTAAATGCCGTAGAACACCCGATATATGACGTTTGGTTACTAAAATGTATTAACTCTGACATAAAAGATGTTACCTTATTATCTGAAGAACAACTTGCGCAACGCGACAAATTGCCCAGGTTACAAGAATTTGTTGATATGGTTAAAATTTCTAAAAATAACACTTTTACAGAAAATGAAAAATCTAACATTACAATTAAAGATTCTATATATAAGGAAGACCCGAAAGTAAAAGATAAAAAAGAACAAATTGTTGAACAAGAAAATTCGGGAGCACCTCAAAATTTGCTTAATATATCAGAAAATTTTGACGAACCTGAAGAAGAAATGGTGCAAATACCTTCCGGCGAACTTTCAAAAGCATTGCAAAGTGAAGCAAATTCGCTTAATTTTGAAAACAAACCGACAATTAACGATAGCACATCTTCTGTAATTGATGATGAATTATCGGCTGCAATTGATGCCGAACTGGCAAAACATAATAAATAAGTAAATAAAAGGCCTGCTGATGCAGGCTTTTTATTTACTCAACTCATATAAAACAACTGCGGCTGCCGTAGAAACGTTTAGACTTTCTACTTTTTCATTTATAGGCAAACGAATCGTCATATCACAAGATTCTTCTATTAAACGGCGCATTCCCGCTCCTTCACTTCCCATAATAACGGCAAGTTTTGCATTTTTATCAATATTATCAACGCTATTTTTAGCATAGCCGTCCATACCGACAACCCAAAATCCGTTTTTCTTTAAGGTTTCGATTGCCCGTGCCAAATTTGTAACTCTGACAACAGGTACGAGTTCCATAGTGCCTGCTGCTGCTTTTGCCATTGAGCCGCTTTCTTGAGGAGAATTTTTATCTTGCACAATAAGCGCTTTAGAACCAAATGCTGCGCATGAGCGAATAATTGCACCAATATTTTGAGGATCGGTTACTTGATCTAATATGAGCACATTACATTTTTTATCTTCGGCAGTTATTGAACACAGTTCCTCAATGCTTAAATTTTCAAGTTCCTGACAATAAAGTGCAAAACCTTGATGAACAGCATCAAAACCGACAATTTTATCAATATCTTTTTTATCGGCAGTTACAACGGTTATATTAGGATATTTTAATTTGATTTGTGCGGCATTATCTGGCGTGCATACAAGTTTTTTAATTTTTCTTACCGGATTATCAAGAGCTGCCATAACCGCGTGTTTACCATATAAAATTAATCCGCTTGAATTTGTATTTTGTTTCCCTGATTTTACAAATTTTTTCATATCCGATAGCCTTTCTTAAAAAATTATCATATTTCACACACTATTTATGCGCATAAAAAAACCATAAAAAGCATATGTTTGGAACATTTATTCACAATTTATGCAAAATTATTTAATTTTTAATAAAAAAAAGGTTGACAAGAAGGCAAAAATAGGGTTATTTGCATTGAAGAAGGAAAAAAGATTTGTTCTTTCCCGTCTTACTTAAAATGGAGGGGTGGCAGAGCGGTCAAATGCAACGGACTGTAAATCCGTCGACTTTAGTCTACGATGGTTCGAATCCATCCCCCTCCACCATTTAAGTTTTATTCTGATTGCTGAGTTTGCGGGTGTAGCTCAATGGTAGAGCAGAAGCCTTCCAAGCTTATGACGAGGGTTCGATTCCCTTCACCCGCTCCAAATCATCACATATCGGAAATTGTCTTAACCCCTTTTGATAGGATTATATAACAATGGCAAAAGAGAAATTTGAACGCAGTAAGCCACACTGCAACATTGGTACCATCGGACACGTTGACCATGGTAAGACCACATTAACTGCTGCAATTACAAAAGTATTGGCGGAAGCAGGCGGAGCAGAGTTTGTTGATTATGCGAACATTGATAAAGCTCCTGAAGAAAGAGCACGTGGTATTACCATTTCGACATCACACGTAGAATATGAAACAGAAAATCGTCACTATGCGCACGTAGACTGCCCAGGCCACGCTGACTATGTTAAGAACATGATTACAGGT
>JAZRHJ010000143.1:0-3320 GCA_045644695.1 Alphaproteobacteria bacterium
CTTGTCTTTGTATTTGTTCTTCAGGACTAATTTGCCTAAACATTACCGAATCAGATTTTGCGCTACGTGCCAAAGCATCAATATTATAACTGTCTGCATTTTGAGCAAAAACAGGAAAGTTTATTAAAATAACGGCAAATACCGACAATATTTGTATCATTTATAATCTCCTTTTATGTTATGCGCCTATACCGCCTAAAGTTTTAAGATAGAATGTAAAATTAAATTCATAACCATCATCTAAACTCGGATCATTTGAATTATATTTTTTAATGGTAGTAATAAATTTAAAACACTCATCTTCGTATATTAAATTACCTCCATGCTCTAACGAGCCGCCCTTATCGGCTAAATCTTGTCGGTTATATACATTAATTGCCCAATCACGAGTTAAAGCCGCATTAATTGAAGTATATAGTTCCTTACGTTCATCAAACAATTCCGTAGCATTTTTGTTTTTTTGTAAATATATGTACGAAACATACATATTCAATAAATTTGTACCAACCTTTGCACCTAACTCGCTATATTTTAATTTATATTTATCTTTATCCATACGAAATCGATAATTCAAATCTAAATAAGATGCCGGCGCGGCATATACTCTACCTACATAATCGGAAAAATGCCCATCAGTTTCAATACTTTTTGCAAAACTGCTGTTTTTATTAAATTGATAGGTTTGAGCAATAAACGCCGATGTTCGTCCCATAATATTTCCATACGAACTCCAGTTCAAACCATAACTTATACGGCTTCCTGTATCATTTCTGTCATATCCCGAATATCTATCCAAATTAAGTACATTTGTATCATCAAGTTCCACATCTTCACTGTCCTCATTTGGAATTTTATTTGCTTTATTACCTCCATTAGGTGCCAAAACACCCACAATGATAGGTTCAATGATTTGCCTTGAATTTTGCGTTGCTTTAACAAGCGGTAATTTCCATTCGATACCTAATTGAGGAAAAATTCTTACAACATCGCCATCATAATCTTTATTGGTACCAACAGCAGAATATCCGTCAACATAATACGCATCAGACTTTACTGAAGCAACAATTTTATAGCGCTCACCAAAAGGGCTAATCCAAGGCAAATTCCACGAATTTATCATTGTCATTCTGTGAGATAAATTATCTCCTTCATGATAAACAGATGCAAAATTAAACGTATTTTTCCAATATGAACCGATTTTATTTACGTCACTAATTGTTTCATATTCTGCCAAAGGTGCAACTAACGGCTTATTATACTTCATTCTGGCATATTCTGAAGCATTATTTTCTCTTAAATCGTAACTGATAAGTTTATAATAAAAGGCTTCAACTAATGCATAATCTTTATTTTCAAATCGTTGCAATCTTACATTTGAGGTTAACCACGCATCATCTTCGCCATCTAAATCTAATTCACGCAAATACAAACTGTCGGAAACATAATTAATATTAGCATCTGCCAGCCAAAAATCATTTATTTCATATCTGGCCTTGGCAACCAAATTACCTCTATTTTCAGGTCTTTGATTATCATCATCTTTAAGATAAGTACCTTTAAGATTAAGATATCCGCTATTAAAATATTTTTTATATTCTCCACCCCATATAATATCTTTATCAGTAGAAAATATGGGAGACAACAACAAATCAGAATTAGCATTAATATCCCAAAAATATTTCAATTGAACATTTCCACCCAAATAATTTGAACTGCCGATATTAGGGGTTAAAAATCCGGAACGACGCCGAACGGTAGGATCAGGATGTGATAAAAAAGGACTGTATAAAACCGGCATACCCTTAATATCTAAGAAAGCATCATTATAATTTATATCATTACGCTTGGCATCATGAGTAACTTTTCTGGCTCTTATTTGCCATAACGGCTTTTCGATTCCTTCACAAAAATCACAAGGTGTATAAAGAGCATTTCTCATAATTTTATTGTTATTTTCTTTTTTTCGAAATTGTGATGCCCAAATTTTAGTTTCATCATTTAAGATAACTTTAATTTTATTCATCTCAGCCTTATTCATTTTATTGGCCAAGTTAACTTTATCGGCATAAACCACATGTCCGCTTTCTTCTTCTAACCTGACATTACCGATAGCCGTAATATTATCGGTTAATCGTTCATATACAAGTTTATCGGTATATAGTGTCAAATTGGCACGCTTAACAATTACATTCCCTTTTGCTTCCAATGTTTTATTCTTATCATCACTAATAAGTTCATCTGCTTCAAAATGTATATCAGGTTCTTCTTGTATCTTTTGAGTCGATGGTAAAACATCAGTCAAATTACGTTTCGGTTCAATTTCAAAGTATGGAGTTGTCTTTTCTTTTTTAATCATCTCACCTGCAACCGGTTCATTACCGGCAAAAGCAAAATTGCATAGCAAACAAAAAAACATAATATTGAATATCATATTTTTATTAAACATAATTCACAGCCTTATTATTACGACGTCTAACCCAAAAAAACGGATTATAAAACAACAACAAATAAAAACAACACAAAAGTGGCACAATGCAGTTAGCATATAAAAGCGGTAAAAACATCAAAGAACGCCCTGCCAAATTTGTAATAATCAAATCAAACCCTTGAACTAAAACCATAACCACAATTGAAACAGATATAATTTTACCTTGTCCTCTACGATTAAAATTACCAATCAAAAGTCCGGTGCAAGCTAACAAAGCAAACACCAAATTATACCAAGGAGTAATAATTCTGCGGTGCCCCTCAACAATATATTTTCTCTTATCATCATCGTCTAAAGAAGTGTCTTTATCGGCATTTAACAATTGCCATAAAGATTTTTCTCTTGCCGACGCTGGCTTAATTGGTTTACCGCCCATCATACCAAAATCTACCGAATAACGCTCAAATTGCAACGACGAAAAACGCCCTCCGTTTTTAGATACCTCTTGCCGTTCTCCGTTTATAAGCAAAATCTTAGGACCTGTCTCCGTATATACGATACGGCCTTTTTCTGCCGATAATGTTACTTTCTTTTCCGAATCCTTTTCATCGTGAACTAAAATTCCACTGACCGACCCATCACTTTCATGGTTTGATATAAAAACCGTCAAATTAGTATTGATAGTATTAAATTCCCCCTCTCGAAACATCAGGTGAGAAACATTGTTTTTAATTTCCCATTCTAAATTTCTGAAAGAATTTTCAGCATGGGGAATACCGATATTTTGTACATAGATACTAAAAAAAGCCAAAATAACACCAACATAAATTGCTGCACGAGCATTTCTCCACGGACTGATTCCGGATGCTTGCATAATTACAAGTTCTCTGTC
>JAZRHJ010000144.1:0-3298 GCA_045644695.1 Alphaproteobacteria bacterium
ATTAATGGTAATAGTGTAGTTTATTTGATGTAATATATACATCTTATTGACTACCTTCCTGCTACAAGCAAAAAGGTAGTATTTTACATTTATCTTTAAATAACCATTAGAGGGTTTCAAACCTCACACCAGTAATCAACTGATGCAGGCACAGGATATTTTATTAGTTTCAAAGAGTCAAATATAAAAAAAGCACAGAACATAAAATTCTGTACTATTATTGTGTAACAACGTATATTTTTTACTAAATATTCTTCGCCAGATTATGCAATGACCTGCTTATATATATCGATAAAATATTTTAATAAAAAAATATATTTTTTTTAAAAAAAACTATTGACAAAGTTGTCAAAATAGTCTATATATGAGTTTATCAATAAATTATTCTTTAAGTTATTAACCCTAAAACGCACAGAGTATGCATCTTACAAGAGATCGACCTAATCTGATTTCACGAAAAATCTAACTTCTTCGCCGGCTATATAAATAAAAAACAGTCATGAATAGGATTCGAGATCAGAACTAAAAAACAAAGCGTCGTTTAAATTTTTTTGTTTCAAATTAATATTCGAAAACATGGTAAAAAACAAATCACCTTCGGTTTAATTTTCCTACGAAATATGAACCTTAAAATTCGAAATTATGAAAGAAAAATCAAGCGCTCCAATACGAGCCGACCCTTTGTAAAAAAATTTAACGCATAGTAAAAGTTTAAGTTTTTAAGGCCCCAAAAAATAGGGGCCTTTTTTTATTAATATATTTCTTAATTATAAAACGAATTCATTATCCTATTATAATTTTTTTAAGCCTTGACGGAAGTTTCTGCTTTTTAAGTTTTGGATGCTCTTGCAAATATTCTTTCCAGCTTTTAACAGAATATTTTAAACTGTGTGGATTTTCAGGTAAAATCCACAATTTATTATCATACAAAGATATATGGCAATCACCTAAAGTAGAGGCCTTAAAATTAGGATTATTAACTTTTTCAATTAAATACAATATTTTATCTGCCTGTGGCGCATAGTCTTTCTGCCCAACCAGTTTTAATACTTTTTTTAATATTCTAAATTTAAGTTCAGGTTCAAAATTAAAAAATTCTGCTAATTCGCACCAAAATGCTTTTTCTTGATAATTTTGAAATGCGCTATTTAAAATTTCAGAAACTTTTTCATCAAAATAATTTTGCGATTTTTGCAATGTGTTCATTGTATTAACAATTTTTAAAGCACTTATTCCGGTTTTTTCTTCAAATTCAGGCAAAAACTGTCTAATACGCACTCTCAATAAATCTGCACAAAAATTACTCTCATCTTCCACCCATTGAATATTTTTATCTTTAAGATAATCTTTCATAACATTAGGATTCGTATTAAGCAAAGGGCGGAGAATTGTAAAACAGTCTCTTTTAAAAACCTCTTTCATACCACACAATCCGTCCAAACCGCTTCCTCTTTCAATGCGCATAAAAAAAGTTTCGGCTTGATCATATAAATGGTGTGCCGTCATCAAAAATTTTACTTGATTTTCTTTGCACCACTTTCCTATTAATTCATAACGAGCCTTTCTTGCTGCTTCTTCAATACCGGTTATGGGTTTATCGCCCTCCCAACAAAGAATGTGGTGCTCTATATTATGTTTTTGCATAATTTTTGCAACATAATCTGCTTCTTGTTGAGCACAACTTCGCAAACCATGATTAACCGTAATTGCAATAATTTTATAACCTAACGGTGTTAACTCTTCATCAGCCAACAAAACAAGAGCTAACGAGTCGCTCCCGCCTGACACCCCGATACAAATTTTTCTTTCTTTAATTTTATGTTTTTTTAAAAAATCTGTCAGCATAAACTATTTGCAACCCAGTTTTTGTGCTTCACTTTTTGCTTTTGCTTTTATTGTATCATCTGCTTTTTTAAATTCGGTAGGCAAATTTACAAATGCTAAACACGCTTCATCTTTTTTACCTATTTGCGACATTGATAAACCTAATTTTAACAAGCTGTCTGCTCCTTTGGCACCATCTTTATAATTGCTGTATCCTCTACCAAAAGCAACAGCCGCTTTATCAAATTTTTTATCTTTATAATAAACCTCGCCCAACCAATATTGTGCATTTCCGGCTAATTTATCCGAACTGTACTTATCTAATATCAAAGTAAAATACATTTCAGCTTTTTCAGAATCACCTGCCTTTAATGCCTCTAAACCGGTCGTATATAATTCATTAACACTCATACTTTTTTCAGGTTGCAAATTTTTCAAATCTCCGGTTGTAATTTTATCACCGACAATAGATTTTGGTGCACCTTTTGCAACTGCAGTGTCAAATTTTTTAAGATTAGGTACACTTGCTTGTCCGGCACTTATAGGTTTTCCTTCAAGCAAACGAAAACGTACATCTATATCTTTGTTAATTGTATCAATTTTATCTTCTAATGTTTTAACCTTATATTCAAGTTCTTCTATCTTACCATTTAAATTACGAATAACCTGGTCATACTCTCCTATTTTGACCTCGGCTCTTGCCGGATTAGATTCATAAACAGAAGAATCTGCATTATCACGATATACTTTACGTTGTAATATCATCATTTCTTCTTTTATAGCATCAATCTGTTCTTGAATACCAACAATATCTTGCGCATTAACTTTTGTAGCAAACAGCAAAAATACAATAACAAAAATTTTCAATACAAATTTCATTTTAACACCCTTCAGACAGTTAATTTTGTTCACTATAAAATAAATATTTTTTATAAACAAGCACAAAAAAACGCATTCTTATCAAAGAATGCGTTTTTTATAATTTACCAAATTACATATTGCTTGTTTTTACAACTGTAACGGCACGACGATTTTGAGCCCATGCAGTTTCATTATTACCTAATACTGCAGGTCTTTCTTTTCCGTAAGAAATTACAGAAATTCTGTCAGCGGCAACACCTTGAGATACAAGATAGTTTTTCACAGCATTGGCACGGCGTTCACCTAAAGCCAAGTTGTATTCACGAGTACCTCTTTCATCGCAATAACCTTGAACGATAACGTTTACATTTTGGTGTCTTCTCATATTGAGCCAGTTAACTTGTGTATCAAGAACTTCCTCAGCATTATCTGTTAAAGCAGAACTGTCATAAGAAAAGAAAACTCTATCTTCAGCATTTGCCATAAAATCACGAGCTTCTCTGGATTCGCAATCTGTACCGCCGAATAAACCGCCGTTTTCACCCATTGATGAACAGCCGGCCAATAAAGCTACAGCACAGAACAAACTTAAAAGTTTTTTCATATTATTTTC
>JAZRHJ010000145.1:0-2735 GCA_045644695.1 Alphaproteobacteria bacterium
AAATATTAATGATAACAACTTAGGTTTTGAAATAATAAAAAAAAGAATGGGAAAATAGTATAATGTCAGAGTATAAATACGAAATGCCAAATGTTAAAAATGATAATCTTAACATTGATCAAGTTACAAAACGTGACGGTACTTTAGCGCCTTTTGATTCTAACAGAATCTATAATGCAATTTTAAAGGCCGGCACATCTACCAATGAGTTTGGTGAGCAAGAGGCATGGCTTTTAACGGCAAAAGTGTTAAAAGTTATGGAGCATAAATTTAACGAATCGTTACCTACAATTGAACAAATACAAGATATAGTTGAACAAGTACTTATTTCTGACAATTATTTTAATACCGCAAAAGCATATATTTTATATCGAGATCAACGTAATCGTATGCGCTCTGACAAAAAGATTATGGTTGATGTTGAAAGTTCTATTAATGAATATTTGGAAAGACTTGATTGGCGAGTTAATGCAAATGCGAATCAGGGTTATTCAAACGGAGGTTTAATCTTAAATGTTTCAGGTAAAGTTACTGCTAACTATTGGTTAAGTCACGTTTACCCGACAGAAGTTGGTGAAGCACACAGAAACGGGGATGTTCATATTCACGATTTGGATATGCTTGCTGCATATTGTGCCGGTTGGTCTTTAAAGAACTTATTGCACGAGGGTTTTAACGGAGTTCCGGGTAAAACAGAAGCAGGACCTGCTAAGCACTTATCGGCAGCAGTCGGACAAATGGTAAACTTTATGGGCACATTACAAAACGAATGGGCCGGTGCGCAAGCGTTTTCATCTGTTGATACATATTTAGCACCTTATGTTCGTAAAGATGGACTGACTTATGAGCAAGTTGAACAATCTATGCAAGAACTTATCTATAACTTGAATGTTCCTTCTCGTTGGGGGTCTCAAACACCATTTACAAACTTTACGTTTGACTGGGTATGTCCGGAAGATTTAAGAGAAAAACACCCGATTATTGCAGGTGTTGAGCAGCCGTTTACATATGGTGATTTAAAAGAAGAAATGGCTATGATTAATAAAGCCTATATCACCGTTATGATGAGAGGCGATATTAAAGGTCGTCCGTTTACTTTCCCAATTCCGACTTATAATATGACATGGGATTTTCCTTGGGAAGATGAAAATACATTGTTGTTGTTTGAAATGACAGCAAAATATGGTTTGCCTTATTTCCAAAACTTCTTAAATTCGGTTTTAAAACCGGGACAAATTCGTTCAATGTGTTGTCGTTTGCAACTCGATTTGCGTGAATTGCTTGCAAAAGGTAACGGTTTATTCGGTTCTGCAGAACAAACAGGTTCGGTTGGTGTGGTAACATTTAACTGTGCTCGTTTGGGTTATGTATATAAAGGTGATGAAGCAGGACTTTTCGGTCGTGTTGACGAATTGATGAATATTGCAAGAACATCTTTAGAAATTAAACGTAAAGTTATTGAAAGACTCATTCAAAATGGCTTATTCCCATTTACAAAACGCTATTTGGGCACACTTCGTAATCACTTTTCTACAATTGGTGTAAATGGCATCAATGAGATGATTAGAAACTACACTAATGACGAACACAATATATCAGATGAATGGGGACAAGCATTTGCAATTAAATTCTTGGATTATATCAGAGAAAAAATGGTTAAAATTCAAGAAGAAACCGGACATATGTATAACTTGGAGGCAACACCTGCCGAAAGTGCAACATATCGTTTTGCTCGTGAAGATAAGAAAAGATTTAAAGATATTATTCAAGCCGGTACAAAAGAAGACCCTTATTATACAAACTCTTCTCAATTGCCGGTTGGTTTTACCGATGATCCGTTTGAAGCGCTTGATTTGCAGTCTGAGTTGCAAACAAAATATACAGGTGGAACAGTGTTACACTTATATATGGGACAACGAATTTCATCAGCAAAGGTTTGTCGTGATTTAGTTAAACGTGTTTTAACAAATTATCGCTTACCATATATTACTATTACTCCTACCTTTTCAGTATGCCCGAAACATGGCTACTTATCAGGTGAACATAAATTCTGCCCGCTTTGTGATGAAGAGAAAAAGGCAGAAAAAATTAAGGCGTTAAAAGCCAAACAAGAAAATGTAGCATAATTTAACCCATAACAAAATTTATTTAGGAGAATATAAATGACCAATGTAATTGATATAAACGAAATCAAATTAACAGATGCTGAAAGACAACCTTGTGAAATTTGGACCCGCGTTATGGGTTATCATCGTCCGGTTTCCGAATTTAATAAAGGTAAGAAATCTGAATATTACACAAGAGTTTGCTTTAAAGAAGAAAAAGCTATTCAAGGCATTAATCAAAATTTGGCAATGGCTGCAGAGTAGTTTTAATGGATAAAAATAATCCTATTACAATCGGCGATGTTGAGCCTTTCAGCATCGTCGATTTTCCAAATAAGATTGCCGCAGTAGTTTTTATGCAGGGTTGTCCGTGGAGATGCCCTTTTTGTTATAATAAAAGTTTGCAAAAAATTAATGCAAACAATTCTGATATTTGGACTTTTGAAATACTAAAATCTTTTTTAATAAAAAGAAAAAAGATGCTTGATGCTGTTGTCTTTTCAGGTGGTGAACCACTGATGCAAGATGGTATAGAACAAGCAATTGATGAAGTTAAAAATTTGGGGTATGAAATAGGTTTGCATACAGGTGGTTTCAGACCACAAATGTTAATGCGAATCGTAAATAAAC
>JAZRHJ010000146.1:0-3349 GCA_045644695.1 Alphaproteobacteria bacterium
CATGGCTACGATCCGACTTAGCAAATGATACGGAAAGATTTTTTATTTCAAGTATTTTTTTCATTTCGACTTCCTTGTATCAAAAGCATCTCTTATACCTTCGCCTATAAAAATAAGCATCGTTAATAAGCCAGATAATACAACAAAAATAGATATTCCTATCCATGGTGCTTGCAAATTATCTTTTCCTTGCCTTACTAAATCTCCCAAAGATGCATATTCTGATGATAATCCTAAACCTAAAAAATCTAATGAAGTTAATGCTACAATCGATTCGGAAAGTATAAAAGGAATAAATGTTATACTGGTAACTAAAGCATTGGGCAAAATATGCTTAAATATTATTCTATAATTTGATACTCCTAGGGCTTGCGCCGCTTTCACATATTCAAAATTGCGCGTTCTTAAAAATTCTGCTCTAACCATTGATGTTAATGAGGTCCAAGAAAAAAGCATCAATATTAGCAAAAGAGTTAAAAACGATGGCAAAAACACACTTGCCATAATAATTAAAATAAACAATTGAGGCAATGATTCCCATACCTCAATAAAACGCTGTAATATAATGTCGACTTTTCCGCCCAAATAGCCTTGTACCGCTCCGATACAAATACCTATTAACGAGGAAAATAAAGTTAAAACAAAAGCAAAAATAACCGACAATCTGATACCATACAAAATGCGGGCAATAATATCCCTTCCCTCATCATCTGTTCCAAGCCAATGAATTTTATCGGGTTTGGTCGGTGCTGGAGAATCAATCTCATAATCAACCGTATTATATGAAAAAGGTATGATAGGCATAAGCATCCAACCATTATTATTTATATTTTCTATAATTATAGGATCTTTATAATCGGCCGGCGTCGGAAAATCGCCTCCGAAAAACTCATCGGTATATTGCGAAACAATAGGAAAATATAAATTTCCTTTATATTTTACCAAAAGTGGTTTATCATTTGCTAAAAATTCGGAAAATAGAGATATGATAAAAACAATTAAAAACAAAATAAACGCAATATAAGAACGTTTGTTATGCTTAAAGGCGTTTATTTTTGTTTGTAATGTTTGTTTCATATTATCAACCAATATTATTGAAGCATAATATTTTTCAAATTAGGTGCTTCTTCATTAACACTAACATTAGCAACGGTTTCTTTAGTTGATATCATATCCGAACTATCGTAACAAATATCATTTGTTATTAACCACTTATTGTACCATGTATCAAATACATGAATGTTAGCGGAAAAATCTTCATCTATTGTATTTTTGTTGATGAGACTGGTTAAAAGCATATCCTTATATAAGCCCTTAACCCCGATATCTTCAACACCTCCACATGTTTTTGCTTGAGTATCATAAAGCATATTATGGATTACTTTTTTGCTTGAACATACAGATTTATTTTCCTTAAATTCTTTAATTAAAGGAGATTTTATTGCTAAAGTTACCATTTTATCATATATAAAATCATTAACAACATCATCAATCTTTTTTTCGCTGAAATTATTGGTTGAACTGATACCCTGAATTATTATAACAGAATTAGCGAATACATTATTTTTATTTAATCTATCAATAAATTGCTGTAATTTTCCATATAAACACTTGGTTTGGGCAATATATGCCTGTTGTTTCAGTGGTGTGTTACTATTTTTTACCCATGGGAGACTATGCATATTAACCCATTGATCTTGCGGTTTAATGTTGCAAAACTCATCATAAATAAACATGTCTGACGGAATATCTGCATATACAAAATATGCATTTTTACCTTTATCTGATAAGACGTGTTGTGCTAAAATATCAAACGTTTTAACAGAATTTATAACATACATATTGTTATAATTTACACCGATAAGAGGTAATCTTTCGGGTAAAGAAAACATATTTAATATTTTATGCAACGGTTTCATGCTTAAAAGTTTCATACTGGCAAGCCATTCTGTAAGAAGCAATTTTGTTCTATCCGATTTTGTAAGTTCAGAATCGTACAAATTAACCGGTTTATTAATTTTTTCCATACATCTGTTAACATTAAATGTATGCGACTTATGGCATATATCAATACCTCTCGATTTATATGCCGTTATATTATATCCGGATTTTTTAAATGTATCATACATTTGATTATCTTTAAGAAAAATATATTCGTCATTTATATTGAAAAAACTCCAATATTTATACAATAGTATGGTCTTAAGTGTGTGATTATCCGGACTTCCGTCGCTAAAGCTGTTTATCGATTGTACAACATTCAGAAACTGATTATCATTTTCAATAAAACTATTGGGATACACTTCAAAATTATTTTTTGCATAAAATCCGGTTATTATATCATAGGCTTGACGAGATGCATTTGTGTTTAAGAATGAAAAATATTTATAAGATGATAAGTTAGGTAGCATAATATAAATAAATTTCTTGTCTTTTTCAGAAGTAGATTGCGCAGATTTTGAACTGAATATCTCAATAAAATCATGCTGATGTTTTGTATGTGTCGCTTCGGTGTGTAAAATATAGAAAAATATAGCAGCAAACAACGATACATATAAGGCAAGCATACTGTCTTTAATATGAAAAATCATGTACGCAAAACCTGAAGCAATGAACAGAGCAATTAAAATGTGCGAATGCTTAAATAATATTTTGGGTGTCCAAGTGCCAAGATACTCGGATATAAATTTGCCTAAAATATCGCCACCGTCCAGTTGATAAAATTGATTAAAGAAAACTATTATAAACAAAAAAGTAACCACAACACAGATCATATTTTGAATTGCAGGCTTTTTATAAAATGCTCCTAAAATTAAGAACGGGAAAAATACTAGCATAAATAGTAATGTTGTTATTTCAAATGATGGAAAAATACTATTATTAAAAATCATCAAATTACCAGATGAAGCAAATAATATCATATCAATTGCCAAAAGCAAATAAATATACAATGATTTTAAGATATATCCCAACCTTGTAGGATTAATTTCTATCTTTTTTTCAGGTATTTTACATTTTCTTGAAAATTTTTCTGCATTAAATATTAAAGGAGACTTAAAGTGTCTGCGTTTTGTTACATTCTCGGCTCTTGCACTTCTCCTATTTCTTTTTTGAGTGTCTGTTGCGTAATCTTCTTGCATATTTATTGCATTATCATCTTGATTGTTTATTATATTATTTTCTTGCACGGTAGTTCCTATAAATTATTATTTTTTTTATTTTATTAAATAAAATGATTATAACAAGTTTTAATTATATCCTATCCACATAGCAAGTTAAGTTATATATCGTTAAATATATTCTGAATAAGCTGGTTAATTATTGCATAAATATCACTATTATCTTTTTC
>JAZRHJ010000147.1:0-1115 GCA_045644695.1 Alphaproteobacteria bacterium
ATAACATTTCCGTCATCATCGGTAATTGAGCCGTATTTATTTATTTTATAAAGTTCTTTCCCTTCATTATCTACCACGGTTCCGTCTGCTTTCTTACGACCGATAATATTACCTTTTTCATCATAAACCGCTTTATCGGTACTTACTTTACCTATCACATTTCCGTCTTTATCGACAACAGTACCATCTAACTGTTTTTTACCTATTACATTTCCGTCTAAATCAACGATAGTACCGTCTGCCTTTGCCTTACCCAAAATTTGGCCGTTTTCATCATAAACCAAATTTTCGTCACCGACTACTCCCATTACGTTGCCGTTTTCATCAAACAGTGTTTCTTTTTCAATTTTTGTACCAATTGTATTTCCTTCAAAGTCTATAACATTACCATTTTCGTCGACATATCCTATTGCTTTACCATTCTCATCTCTGGCAATTTCTTTTTCTTGTGAAACACGGCCCAGTTTTTTCTTCTCTAAAGTATATGCATCGCCATTTTCATCGATATAACCTACAACATTGCCGTTTTCATCAACTATAGAACTATCGGGCATTATAACCCCTAATTTTTCGCCATTCTCGTTAATTGCCGTTCTGCCGGCTTTACTGACATAACCGATAACATTTCCGTTAATATCGACCACTTCACCGTTTTCATTTAATCTGCCGATAACATTACCGTCTTTATCAACGACCGTACCATTATTTAATACCCGCCCTATAATATTACCGTTCGCATCATAGACATATCCGGCTTCGACTGCTTTACCTATAACATTACCATCTTTATCAACAACCGTTCCGTCCGGTAGCATTTTACCTATAACATTTCCTTTAAAATCTACCACAGATCCGTCTGGATTAACAAATCCGATAATATTACCGTTTTCATCATAAACCAATTTCTTATTTCCGGCAACACCAATAATATTTCCTTCACTGTCAACGACTAAGCCGTCTTCATTTACCCTACCGATAATATTACCATTTTCATCTCTGACATAACCGTCATCATCGATATATCCTAAAATATTTCCGTCAGGGTCATATGCTATTCTCATTTTTGAGGTATCCGCACTAACCGTACCTATTACATTGCCGTTTTCATCAACAAC
>JAZRHJ010000148.1:0-9938 GCA_045644695.1 Alphaproteobacteria bacterium
ATTATTTATAATATTTTTAACATCGAGATAAGCATCTTCAACAACTTTTGCCATTAGTGCAGTGTACATATTGTCAATTTTTTCCAACGGAAATGAAAACTCGACAACACCGTCTCGGTTAACAATAGTACAATTTGATAATTTTTCGTTTTTAATAATCAGGTTGTCGCCGGCAGTATTTACGCTTAAACTGCTGAATGTTTCAAATTTGTCTTTAGCATTAATGTATGACCTGATATATTTTAAGGTCTCTTTTGAAAATTGTTTACCTATATCGTTTTCGTTAAATTCGAGTTCCAATAGGTTAAAATTTTCAACTAACATTCCTTTATAGGTGTCAAAATAATGTTTGGCAACCATTGAATTTATATAACCTAGATTTTGCGATATTTTATCAAATTCATCTCCGCTGGCGCTTCGAAAACCCTTTAAGTAGTGTTTTAAAATTGCGTTGGTTTTAGAATTTGGTTTAGAAGTGTCTATGTGAGTGGGGCTATTTTTAAATGTATGAATTTCATAAAGAACACTGCTCATAAGTTCTTTTAAATTATTATAACTTTCATGATGTTCTTGTGCTTGTAAATGCAAAAGAATTGAAGAAAATAGTGTGTCGGCATGATCTTCTCCTTTGCTACATATGGTATTTATTACCGAAGCAAGTATTTGTGAATCGCTTTTTGTGATGCTTAAATAGCCATCCTCATCTTTACATAATGCCTCGTTAAAAGCGTTTAACCAAATTTTTGATAACTCTTCCGGATTTTCCGTATTGTATACATCTGCCCTTAATTTATCTGCAAAGGATAACGATTTTGTTCTTTCTTTTACTATATTTAATATTTCAGGATTTATCGGCGTTGTGTGTGTAATTTGCTTTTCTTCATCTTTAATAGCTTGTTTTCTTGTTGCAATTATCATTGCATTAATAGCATTAATTCTGGTTTTATCATTGGTATGCGGATCTTTAAGACTTTCGATGGAAATGTACGGAGAATTAAATAATTTGGCAGCAATTTTATGGGCTTCTTCCAAATTATATCCGGCTTTGGCCATTTTTTGTATGGCTCTTAAATCGGCTGCAGTTTCTTCTGCTTTTGTGTTTTGGTGCAAACTTTGTCTTTTATATTCTTCATAATGGCCCAATTCATGTGCTAATATAAATGCAAGTTGATCTTCGTTTTCGCACAGATTTAACATGCTTTCTGTGATATAAATAATTTTAAATGTATCTTTTTTATTATGTGCAAATGCAGCGTTTGCAACATTTTGATCGGATAGAGCAAATAATATCTGTTCATCTTTTAAATTAACGGTATCTCCTAACAGACGTTGGCAAATATCTTGAATATAGGTATGAAACAAATATTCATCTTTTTGTGAAAACGATGATAGCATTAGTGCGCGTTGAGAATATTTGTCTATCTTTGATTTAACAGATTGTATTTTTAATTCTTCGTTTACCATAATTTTAAGTCCGCTAATTACTCATTTTTATAGTTGCATATATCGATGACAAAATCAAGTTTTTTTTGTAGAAAAAGTTAAAATAAATATATTTTTTATGTTTTATACGGAATAAAAAAACTCTTTATAAACTAAACTCTCGGTTGCTAAAAGCAAAAAAAGAAAGTATGCTTGCAATGAATAAATGTTTTAATGAGAAAAAAATGAAGATTAGTGCGGTTCGGACAGTTATTTTGGTGAGTTTGTTCTTTTTTTGGTCTTCCTTTGCATTGGCAAAAGATGTAACCGAAAAAAAATGGAATGTTTGGCTTGATAATTTAAAAAACGAAATGATTTCTCGTGGTATAAGTTTTAAAACAATAGAAAAAGCATATGGAGACAATACTTATTATCATAAAAAACCGGAAGTGGTCGAGAAAGATAAAAAACAAACCGAGTTTATTTTAACTTCGTCTGATTATTTAAATCGAATTGTTAATAAAAAAAGAGTGGAAGATGCACGTAAACATTATGAAACCTTAAGAACAAAATATAAAAATTTGGAAAACGAGTATGAAGTTCCGCTAAATTATCTTACAGCTTTTTGGGCAATTGAAACAAATTTTGGACAAAACAAAGGAAAGTATCATTTAATTGATGGTTTAACAAATTTAAGTTATAAGAACAGAAGAGCAAAATTTTTCAAAAATGAGTTGTATAATGTTTTGAAAATTATGGAAAAATTTGATTTGGAAAATGAAAAAATGCTTGGATCTTGGGCCGGAGCAATGGGACATTTTCAGTTTATGCCGTCAACATATAATGCATTTGCAATAGATTATGATAATGACGGCATAACAGATATATGGGACTCTTTTGATGATGCAATCGCTTCGGCATCTAACTATTTAACTTCATTAGGTTGGAAAAAAAATGATCCCTGGGGGGTAAAAGTTTCTTTGCCTTGGAATTTTGACTATAATATGATAGGATATAGTGTTGTTAAATCGGTCGCAGATTGGGAAAAAATAGGTATAAAAAGTATTGGTGCTAAAAAAAATACACTTAATCAAAATTTAAAAGGGTCAATTATTATTCCGGACGGAAAAAAAGGTGATGCCTATTTGATATTTTCTAATTTCAGATGCATTATGAAATGGAATCGTTCGGAAAATTATGCTTTGGCAGTGGCAATATTAGCCGATTATATTAAAAGTTTGGAACAATATAAGCCTGTTGTATATGAAGGTAAATATGCTCTTACCAAAGATGAAATTAAAAAAGTTCAGGTTTTTGCGAATAAAATCTTGAAAACTAAATTACGGAAAGACGGAGTTTTAGGTATTAGAACAAAACATGCCGTTAAGATATTGCAAAAAAAGGCAAAAATGCCGCAAGACGGATATCCGGATTATCAGCTATTGCTTAAAATTGACCGATATAATCCAAAGATGGGTTTTTCGGTACCTGTTCAACCGATGAAAATTGTGAAAAAATAAGTTTTACAACTTGAAAATCTAACTGGACGAATGAAAAAAAAGAATGTAGTTTATTAAAAAATAAAAGATAAGAAATAAATGAAAGTGACTAAGATATTAATTTTTTTAATGATTGTTTTTTTGAGCGGGTGTGCATCTAAAGGTACACCTGAATTAAGCGGTTTGTCACCTCAAGCTCAAGCAATTGCAATTAAGAACTATGGCGGTATGTATAAGGTTGGTAAGCCTTATAAAATTATGGGGAAATGGTATTATCCGAAAGAAAATTATTCGTATTCGGAAGTCGGAATGGCGAGTTGGTACGGAGATGATTTTCATGCCAAAAAGACTGCAAATGGCGAAACCTATGATATGAATACGTTAACTGCCGCTCACAGAACTTTGCCATTGCCCTCTATTGTCAGGGTTACTAATTTGGAAAACGGGCGCTCGCTGGTTTTAAGAGTTAATGACAGAGGACCTTATGCTAAAGAACGTATTATTGATATTTCTAAACGAGGTGCACAACTTTTAGGTTATCAAACTAAAGGTATTACAAAAGTCAGAGTAGATATTCTGGCAGAAGAAAGTAAAGCCTTAAAAGCCGCGTTGTTGGGGCAAAAAGTTTCTAATGTTTCTAAAATACCGGTGATGAAAACCTCGACATCCGCCGAAAATAGTTTGAATACGGCATATTATGTTCAGGCGGCTTCTTTTTCACAAGAAAACTTGGCGCAAGATTTGTGCGTGAAATTAAATAAATTTGGAAAGTGTAAAATAAATGAAGTTTATGTCAATGATGTGATTTTTTATCGTGTCCGAATTGGACCCTTTTCGTATCGTGAAGAAGCAGAGGTAATGCTTAACAAAATTAGAAATTATGGTGTTTTTGATGCAAGAGTTGTTAAAGATTAAGGAGATGTTTTATGAAACTGAAATCTGAGATATTAATGTTAACGCCGCTGTTTTTTTTGTTTTCATTTAATGTTAACGCATTTGAAACTGCAGCAAAAAATGCTATTTTGGTTGACTATGATACCGGAGCATATATTTATGCTAAAAATCATAGTCAGCAGGTTGCTCCTGCATCTATGAGTAAATTGATGACACTTTACATTGTTTTTGATAAAATTAAAAACGGTTCGTTGTCGTTAGAAGATACTTTTACCGTAAGTGAGAATGCTTGGCGCAAAGGTGGAGCCGCAAGTGGTAGTTCGACGATGTTTTTAAAAATTGGCGAAAAAGTTAAAATTGAGGATTTGCTTAAAGGTATAATTATTCAGTCTGGTAATGATGCATGTATTACAATTGCGGAAAATATTGCCGGTTCAGAAGAGAATTTTGCCATGTTAATGAATGAAACTGCCGAAAAAATTGGTTTGGTAAACAGCAGGTTTGCAAATTCTACCGGTTGGCCGCATCCTGATCATAAAATGTCGGTTGAAGATTTGGCAAAATTATCTAAAATGATTATTACTGATTTTAGTGAATATTATCATTTGTTTTCACAAAAAGAATTTACTCACAACGGAATTAAGCAGGGAAACAGAAATCCTTTGTTATACAGTATGGAATTTGCTGATGGTTTAAAAACCGGGCACACAGATGAGGCCGGTTTTTGCCTTACTGCCTCGGCGATAAAAGAGGGACGCCGTTTAATTAGTGTTATGAGCGGTATGAAAAGTAATAAAGAGCGTTCTGAAGAAGCTGAAAAACTTATGAATTACGGTTTTAGAGAATTTGATAATTATAAAATATTAAATAAAGGCGATTTGTTGGCAACGGCAAAAGTTTGGTATGGTAAAGAAGACAGTGTCGATTTAATGGTTAACGACGATATTGTCGAAACAATTAAGAAAAACTTGCGTAATAAACATATACTCTCCGTTAAATATAAGGAGCCGATTAAGGCACCTATTAAAAAAGGGGAAAAAATCGGACAAGTGAGTTTAATTTATCCTAATAATGATGAAAAAACTTTTCCGCTTGTTGCAGCAAATGACGTTGAACAGATGAGTATGTTTAAGAAGTTTATTACTAATTTAAAATATTTAATATTGGGAAATAAGTAATGTTTGGTAAATTTATTACGTTTGAAGGTGGTGAAGGCACCGGAAAATCAACTCAAATTAAACTGTTGGCAGACTTTTTAAAATCAAAAAATAAAGATGTCGTTTTAACTAAAGAGCCGGGAGGAACTGAAATCGGTTTAGAATTGAGGCGCATTTTAATTGAAGGTGAAATCAGTAAATTAGATGCTGAAGCCGAAGCATTATTGTTTTTTGCAGACCGACGTATTCATATGGTAAAAAAGGTTTGGCCGGCTGTTGAGCAAGGACAATGGGTATTAAGTGATCGATTTGCAGATTCTACTATGGCTTATCAATATTATGCTTATAACAAAAGGCTTTCAAAAGAAAATATTGAAATTTTATATGATTTTGCGGTGGGAACATTTAAACCTGATTTAACAATTGTACTCGATATTGATCCCAAGATCGGTTTAGCACGTTCTTTTAAAAAAGCAGAAACTATGGTAAATAAAGAAACCAGAAATGAGAACAGAGAACTTATTTGGCATGAAAATTTGCGTTACGGCTATTTGGAAATAGCAAAAGAAAATGCCGATAGATGTATTGTTTTAGATGCTAACAAAACAATTGAGGAACTGCATTCTGATATTGTAAAAGTTGTCAGTGATAGGTTTGGGCTTTAAGAGATGGAGAATATTTTACCACAATCAAATTCTTATCTTATGGGGCATGATAGCGCCGTTAATATGTTTTTGTCAGCATTTAAGACTGGTACCATACATAATTCTTGGCTTATTTTAGGTCCTCAAGGAATTGGAAAAGCTACGTTTGCTTTTAAAATTGCTCGTTTTTTGCTTTCTGCTGATATTAATAAAAAAGAAGAATATAATTCAATTAATATAACTGAAAATCATCCTGTATTTAAGTTGGTTTCATCTAATTCGCATCCTGATTTAAAAATTATTGAACGAGACTTTATCGAAACTGATAAAAAAAAGGTGATAAAAGCAATTAAAGATGGTGAAGCACTCGATGAAACAGAACTTCAAAATTTGAAGAAATCTTCTGTTATTAAGGTAGATGATATACGAACCGTTAATGAATTTTTAAGTAAAAAATCGTTTGACGGAAATTGGCGTATAGTTATTATAGATAGTGCCGATGATATGAACTCAAATGCGGCAAATGCGTTGCTAAAGGTTTTGGAAGAGCCTCCTTATAAAAGTATACTTTTGCTTATTTCTCATAATCCGAACAAATTATTACCTACTATAAAATCAAGATGTGCCAAAATTAATTTATCGCCATTAAACGATGATGATGTGGCTTCTTTGTTACGAAGATATAGGTCAAACTTATCTGAAGTACAAATTAAAGAGTTAGCAAAAATTTGCTCGGGCAGTATTGGTAAAGCCATAAATTATGCAGATAATGACGGTTTAATACTTTATAATTCTTTACAAAATTTGTTTTTTGCAAGAACTGAATTTGATATTGGTAAGGCTTTAGAACTGGCTTTGTCAGTATCAAAAGATGAGCAAATGTGGGATTTGTGTCAAGAATTGATTGAAAAATTTGTGTCTGATATGTTTTTGAGCGGTGAAAAAATTGAAGAATTGGGAGTTGCTTGGGATAAAGTTAAAAATATTTTTCATGAAACTGTTAGCTTAAATATGGATAAAAGACATGCTTTTATAACCATAATTAATACAATTTGTAAGGCTTTGTAATGTTAATAGATAGTCATTGTCATTTAAATGCATTGGAAGACATTGAAAATGTTATTATGCGTGCAAAAAATGCCGGAGTTGAGTTTATGCTTAATGCCGGAGGAAAGTTTGATGAGCTGAATTTAGGTTTAGATATATGTAATAAATTTGAGGGTGTTTATACGGTTAGCGGAGTTCATCCTCATGATGCAAAAGATTATCAGCACATATCGGCAGAAGATATACTAAAAAATGTACATTATGAAAAAGTGGTTGCTATCGGTGAATGCGGATTGGATTATTATTATGATTTTAGTCCGAAAGATGTTCAAATAAAAATATTTAAGCAAATGATAAAAGCCGCACAAGAAAGTAATTTGCCTATAATTGTGCATAACCGACAATCTGATGATGATATGATGGATATATTGCTGACATCGTATAAACAAAAACCGTTTAACGGTGTTATTCATTGTTATTCTTCATCTTGGGAATTAGCAAAAGTTGCATTAGAAATAGGTATGTATATATCGGCTTCAGGTATAATTACGTTTAAATCGGCAGATGATATCAGGAAAAATTTTGCAAAAATTGCGTTAGAAAAATTGCTTATTGAAACAGATACTCCTTATTTGGCACCTGTTCCATACAGAGGTAAGGTAAACGAACCGTCTTATGTTGTACATGTCGCAAATGCATTAAGTCAAATAAAAGGTGTTGATTTTAATAAAATATCAGATATAACAACATCAAACTTCTTTAATTTATTTAAAAAAATAAAAAGGGTGAGTAAATAATATGAATAACAAACTTATAATATTAGGAAGCGGAGCAGCACCAGGTGTTCCTTCTTTATCGGCAGGTTGGGGAGAATGTAATCCTAATAATAAGAAGAACATAAGAAGAAGGACCGGAGTTTATGTTGAAATTGATGGTGTGAAGATTTTGATTGATACATCACCTGATATTCATTGGCAACTTTTAGACAACGATATTAAGTATATAGATGCTGTTTTATACACCCATTCTCATGCCGACCATTTACATGGGATTGATGATTTACGAGATATAAACCGAATTTCTGGTCAAGCGCTGGATGTGTATGGAAATGTTGACACGATTAATGTGATTAAGGAACGTTTTCCATATTTGGTTAATGATAAAAATAATCCGAATAATCCGCTGTATAAACCGAGTTTGTTGTTAAATGTGGTAAATCACGGTGAACCATTTTATATTAAAGGTGTCAAAATTGTACCTATAAATTTATTTGGGCATCCGGTAATGACAAACGGATATATTTTTAATGATAGTAAGTTGGTTTATATTGCCGATTGTTTGGAAATTAAAGAAGAAAGTTTGCAAATGATCAAAGAAAACTCCGATTTATTGATAATGCCTTTGACAATATTAAAATCGCAATGGGCAAAACCGTATCATATGGGGCTTGAAAAATTATTAGAATATGTTAACATCATCAAACCTAAAAAAACCATTATAAATCATATGGCTGTTGAATGTGATTATGATGTAGTTAATAGTCTGACGCCGGAAAATGCGTTTCCCGCTTATGATAATTTGGTAGTTGAATTTTAATTTGAGGAATGTAAAAATGCTTTGTATATACCATATTGCTGATCATGATGGAAAAGGATCTGCCGCCATTGTTAAAAGTGTGTATCCTGAAATTGAACTTATGGGACTAAATCATGATATGGAAATTCCGTTTGAAGAAATTGAAAAACATGATAAAATTGTGGTGTGCGATATTTCTTTGCCAGTTGATTTTATGTTTAAATTAAGTAAAGAAAAAGATTTTGTGTGGATTGATCATCATGTTTCGGTAATTGAACAATATGAAAATGTTTTAAAAAATGAAAATTTAGAACCAATTAAGGGTATTAGACGTGTCGGAACTGCCGCTATGATTTTAACTTGGGAATATTTTTATCCCAATGAGGCTTTGCCGTTAGGAATTAAACTCTTGGGCTTAAATGATATTTTTGATTTGAAAGATAAAAGAGTTAGAGCGTTTGAATATGCAATGCAGGCAATCGGTGTTAATAGACCGACAGATAAAGTTTGGCGAGAAATTATTGAAGATAAAATGGATATACCGGCAATGGTCGAAAAAGGTAAGGCAATTTTGTCTTATATCAGAAATCGTAATTTCAGGCTTGTAAGAGCAGAGGCTTTTGTGAGTGAATTTGAAGGTTATAAATGTATTTGCGCCAATATTCCGCAAGGCTATTCCGAATTTTATGATTCGCTTGATAATATTAAAGATTATGATGTTATGATAAACTTTTTTATGAATAAGAAAAATTGTTGGAATTTATCTTTTTATACGGCCAGAGATGATATTGACGTATCTAAACTTGCCGAAAAATTTGGCGGTGGTGGACATGCGAAAGCAGCCGGTGCATCGTCATTAAATAAATTGCCCGAATTTTTGCAAAAAGGTCAGATGTGGGTAAGCCCTAAATTGTTGAATCAAAATAATTAATAATCAGGTTATCGGATATGAGTGAAAAAGATTATTACCAGTTGTTAGAAGTTGATAAAAATGCCAGTGCCGATGATATTAAGCGCTCATTTAGAAAATTAGCAATGAAGTATCATCCTGATAGAAATCCGGATGATAAAGAAGCTGAGCAACGTTTTAAAGAAATTAATGAAGCCTATGAGGTTTTAAAAGACGAACAAAAACGTGCTGCCTATGACAGATATGGCCATCAGGCGTTTCAAAATTCTATGGGGGGCGGTAATCCTTTCGGTGGCGGTTTTGGGTTTAACGCTGAAGATTTATCCGATTTATTTTCTAATGTATTTAACGATTTTATGGGTGGAGGAATGCGCTCTAATTCAAGAGGCGGACCAAAGCGCGGTGAAGATTTGAGTTATAGTTTGGAAATATCATTAGAAGAAGCGTTTACCGGTATAGAAAAAGATATAACTATAATAACAACGGATACTTGTGAAAAATGTTCCGGTCATGGTACGGCAAATGGCGAAATGGCACCTGTTTGTGATATGTGCCATGGTAGCGGCAAGGTGCGTACTCAACAAGGCGGATTTTTTGTTTTCGAAACAGTGTGTCCAAAATGCAGAGGTGAGGGACGTGTTGTTAAAGACAAGTGTTCGGAATGTAGGGGTAATGGTGTAGTTAGGGTTGAAAAATCTTTAAAAATTAAGGTTCCTGCAGGTGTGGAAGATAATACTCGCATGCGTATAAGTGGCGCTGGACAAGCAGGCAAAAACGGTGGTGCAAAAGG
>JAZRHJ010000149.1:0-8938 GCA_045644695.1 Alphaproteobacteria bacterium
TCGTAAACTGTGAGTTAAGCATCACCAATACAAAAAACCTCCCCTTGCGGGAGTTTTTTTGTATTGTGCATCTTAGTGACGGTGAAGAACCCGCTTAAGTTTGAAACTTCTCTTAACTTTGTGAGGATTTATCCGAGACAAAGTTTAGTTGTTCGCGCAAGTAGAAAACGACAGTTTTCGTAGCGGCGCAGTCCCGCTGGGATCACCAATCATAAAAAGAGGGGTGAGAGATCTTAACCACTTTAGTTTTTCTTGGTGCTAATCACTTGATTCATAATATATTACAATATATCAATTATGCTGTATATATTGACATAGTTACGCTAATAATATATGATATAGTATATAACCTAAATAAGGTATGCTTTATGAGGCTCAAAATGGATATAGAAAAATATAAAGAAGAAGCTATTGAACGTGCAAAACATATTGAATATAGAGAAATGATGTTATCTATACATAGTCCTGAAAAATTTTCAACTTTTAATGACGGCGAAAAATATTTTTTAGTAGTCTATCAACGTAGTAATATTGAAGGATGTTCTAAATTTAAGGCTGTTTTTTTTCCTATAGAAGACGGAAAGCTTGGTCCTAATGGATTTTTTTCTTGCTATATCACGACCAAAAGAAATTTTTTTCCCCATATTAGAAGGAAGTTCTAAGACTTCCTGTAGGATAGGAATTGAAAATAGTAACCTAATTTTTGAACATAGTGATGATAGCATATCTTTAGATGTTCGCAAACCTAGAGCTTTACGTTTTTTTATAAGAAATGTTCTGGAAAAAAATAAATTTACCGAACACAAAAGTCTAGCATTAAAACTTTGCAAAAAATTTCTGATTACATCAAAATTCGATAGACAAAAACCTAAAAGCAGATTTGCTTTATTAAGAAACATTGTTGAAAGATATCATGAATTAGGTAGACCAGCTGGAAAACTACATAGAAGGGCAGCAAATAACAAAAATAAAGAAAAAATAAGACTAGAAAAAGAACGTGAGAAAGAAGCTAAATTACAAAGAAGAAAGATGTTAATGGGAAGGCTTAATGAGTTTACAAAATAAAAAATTTCAATTTATATAATTTATTAAAAAATTATCACCTTGCTTAAGTTTGACAAATTTCTGCATTTTTCTGCGTTTAGATTAATCCAATTGTCAAGAGAAACCTTATTATTTCTCTCCTTTTTTGGTCAAATCTATACTTTCTTCCATTTTTATTTACTTTAAAGGTCCCTTTTTAGAAAGTATATGTTTACGCAAGAGCGACCTAGTCGTATCACCAATACAAACAGCAGGCCGAAAAATGCCTGCTTTTTCTTTATTTTCTAAGCCTTTCAGCAGTTTCGAATGTTAGTTTTTTAAAAGTAGTTATTTTAGATAGATCTTCGAAAATATTTTAAATGAAAATTAATCTGATTTTAATAAATATTATTGTGGAATTATTCAAAACAGTAACAAAGGAATCTGATAAATGGAATTAAATGAGCTTTTTTTACAGTATGAAAAAAATATGAATGATTTAATTTATTTATGTAGAGGTAAAACTATTGCATTTGATTTTGATGGAACATTAACCCGTTTTCAGTATGATGACTACCGAATGTTGCCTTGCCGTGATGATGATATTGATGAATATACAAAATCTGGGAGGAACATATATAAAAAAATACATATTTTAAGAACAATGAAATACATCATATCTCAACTTAATAAAGAAGATATTTTTATTGTAACATCAACGGTTCCATCTCTTAGAAACATTAAAAATAAAATTATTTTTGAAGAATTTGGAATATCTTATGAACATATTATCCATACTGATGGATCATTAAAAAAAATAAATGCTTTAATTGATATTCATAATAAAGAACAAAAAGACATTCTATTCATAGAAGATAATTATAAAATTTTACTTACAGCGGAAGAAAATTTAAACTTTGTCAGAAGTTATCATATATCATCACTTTTAGCTTAAAAACGTTATTTGTAATATGTTTATCTCGTAAACCGTGAGGTAAGCATCACCAATAAAGTAAGAGGAAGTTTATACTTCCTCTTTTTTTGCTCAAATCTATACTGTCTTCCATTATTATTTACTTTAAAGGTCGCTTTTCTACAATATTTCTTCTTTTTAATATTTTCAATACCCTTCTGCGTTCAATACCTTTCAGATACCTATTTTTTCCAGCATAATCTAATAATGTTTTTCCATTATGCGTTACGTTTATATCGGCACCATTTTCAATTAAGCTTTCCACTACTTCCGAACTGTTAGTTTTAGCCGCTGCCCATAACAATGGTGTCATGCCATGATCATCTTTTGCATTAACATCTGCTCCATACTTAATTAATGTTTTTATCACTTCCGGATTTGGATTCTGTATTATCGCAACCATCAGTGCTGTCATATTGCTGTCTTTTTTAAGTTTTGCATTCACATCGGCACCATTTTCAATTAAAATTTCAAAATTTCTGGGATTAGAATTAAAATGTGCGGCTTTTGCCAAAGGAGTTGCATGACCATAATTAGCATTTACATTTAAGCCTTTTTTTATAGCCATTTCAACCTTTTGCGGAGTAGCATCCCTCCACCAATCATCGTTCAACAGAGGATTGATTTGGGCATGTGCAATAAATGAATATGTAAAAAACAATACCGATAAAACAAATGTAAGTGCCTTCATATTATACTCCATAATATAATTTTATATACGCTAATTTTAAATCATTTGTAATTTAAAAGCAATCAAATATATTTCTTCGTTAACACCTAAAAGAATAGTAAATAAAACTAAAAAAAACAAAAACATATTAAGCACATTTTTTTAATAAAAGCACAAAAAATATTAAAAAAGCGCACGTTCTTTAATATTTGTGATTTTGTAATAAATTGTTGCGCTTGTTTAAGGTAATTCCTAAATTTGCTAATATTTTTATAACAAAACAAAAAAGTCTTGTACCTTTGCGGGTATAAGACTTTTTTATTCTCTAAATTAACAATCTGTAAAGAGTACATTTAAAGGGTAATATACACAACAAAACCACAAGCACATAGTATCAAAACAACTATTATAATCTTATCGCCTAAAGGTATACCACTGCTATTGCAACTATCGGTATCGTTGTTCCAACCTATATTTGAACTCTTTTGATAAAAATTATCAACACCGAAAGAATCGGCATTTGTAAGATTATGCACTGCTATCTTCCCGTTTGGCATTACTGCCATCACCAAATCATCTGAATCGATCAGACCGTTTTCATCATAGCAACAGCCAGCTTCATACCTTAAAACATCACCATTGGAAAGATACAATACATAATCATATTCTCTGTTGATTGAAGAATATGACATTTCCACTTTTTCAACAAAAAAATCTTGTGCAAAAGCACCAATAGCAATAAACATTACCACCAGAGTAACTATACATTTTCGCATAAACCTTAATATTAATGATTTAACTTTAATAATTTGACTTTGTCTAAATACTATATCCTAAACAAAAAAATAGTCAATATTTTAATTGCAATCTGACAAAAAATATTATATAAAGTACATAATCAAAAATTATTTACAAATTATATAACACATATGAAAAGGTCATTAAAATTTTTTAATCTGTTCAGTGGAAACAAGGTTTCTCATGAACAAAAAAGTACAAAACCTTGCATTTTGACGCCTGAACAAACACAGGGCAAAACTATCTCGGAGATTGTTAATATGTATGAACCGGCGATGAAAAATTTTGGTACATATATACCATTAAAGCACCATCCCTACATATATTTTCCATTGTCTGAAAGTACCATCGCTATGATAAAAAACAACTTGCGTTTTGTGTGGTGCGACGGCTTTGAAAGCAAACAATGGGCTGAGCGAAATTGCAAATACCTCGGTATTCGAATTTCCGAAAGTTTTATCCTGCATGAAACCGCTTCCTCATCTTTATGTGGCCGCGGTGTCGAGTTGTTAAGAGCAAAATGCCATGCCCGATTACTTTCGATTGATGAACTAAAACTGCTTAGTCTTTGCTGGAAAGAAGTTTCTGATATGAGACAAGTGGCCGGAGACACCCCTTTACCGCCAAGCCTAAAAACTTTTTGGGTGGAAAGGTGTGGAAAGCGTGAACTATCGGACAAATGTGGAATTACATATTTACAAGACGATAACACAAAAGCTGCAATGCTCTTGGCTGTAACAAACTAAAAAACACGACTTAAGAAAAAAGAGAAGGATTTTAAGCCTTCTCTTTTTTTTCATCTTTCTCATCAGTTTCTTCATCATCAGGACCGGCATCTGCCTTAATTACTTCTTCTCTACTTGCCTTAACATACATATGAGTTGCAATACCATATAAAATTATTACTGCAAAAAATATTAGCGTAAAATTAAGTGCTGCACCGCCTGAATGCCCGCTAAAATAAGTTTTTTTAATTTCTTCTGATGATGCAAAGCCCCGATAAAAATAAATTCCATCGTAATCATCAAAAGTAAAAGCGGTAACGTCCTTACCCTCCACCGGTTCTACATACATCTTTTTACCGTCTTTAGATGTGAGCAAACTATCAACAACATAGGTTGCCTGAGGACTGACACGACAAACATATTTACCATGTTCATCTCTTTCAATTTCTGATGTTCCCAAAACAATAGGATCAGCGTACCAATCGCATGACGTTAATGTTAACGAGAGCATCGCAAACATAAATAATAGTAAATTTTTCATAACCTCATAATTTTTTGATAAAATAATTTGTAATTGTTGCCGATACTACCATATTTGCAAAAACAGTCAATGTTTTTTTAAATTTGGCTTGAAAGTTTTGTTTAGTTATTTATACTGTTTACAGTGGAAATAAAATTAGAATGTATACTGTTATTTTTAGGAAGCAACAATATGGAAATACGAAATTTTAAAAAAGAAGACATAACCCAAGTATTAGAGATATGCCGTGAAGTCAGAGAACATCATATAAACCTGCTAAAAGGCTACTTTACTCCGCAAAATGATACTTTCGAACAATCTGGTTTTTTGGCTTCTTTAGATGGTACAAACTATGTTGCATTAGTTGCTGCACAAAATGACAAAATTATAGGCTATTTATTGGCCGAGAAAAAAATAGCTCCGCATCTGATACATTCAAAAATTGCTCATATTTGTAATTTTGGCGTAAAAGCAAATAATCGCAAAACAGGTGTAGGTAAGAAGTTAATGGATAAATTTTTTGAATTGTGCAAACAAGACGGCATTGAAGAAATATCTTTAGGTGTTTACAACGATAACACCATTGCCTATAATTTTTACGAAAAATATGGTTTTAAGCCAATGGAACAAAAAATGATATTTAGCATTAAACAAAACTAGTTATACGAGGTAATTATATGACTTTTGATATTTCTAAATTTATAAAAACTAACAGAGCATATTTTATTTGGGCGGTATTTATGGGGCTTTTATACCTTTTCAGAGATATGTTCGGTTTAGTATTTATTACATTTATCATGTGCTTTATTGTATCCGGCATCACGCATTATGTACGCCAAAAATACAGAATAAATCGGCGAGCGGTTGTTATTTTCATTTATATAATATTTTTAATCGGAGTAATTACGCTGTTAACCATTATTCCGCCACGACTGCTTGCAGAAGCAATGTCTTTTACCGAACAATTGCCTAACAGTATAAAATCTGCTAAAGATTGGCTAAATACAAATTTTGCCGACAATGAAATGATAGCACCATTATTACCACAAATTAAAGAAGCATTACTTCCTGATAACACCGTTGTAAGTGTTTGGAACGTGGTAAGAGGAATTTTAGAAAAAGGCTTACATTATTTCGGTTGGTTTTTCTTGGCTATGTTATTTAGTTTCTTAATTATGTTTGATTTACCTCGTTTGTCAAAAGGTGTTCGAAATTTAAGGTTTACTCGTTTAGCAGAATCATATCGAGAAACCGCCGGCAGCATCATGCTGTTTGCAAAAGTTGTAGGTGAAAATTTCAGAGCCCAACTTTTTATATCGGCAATTAACACTTTTCTTACTGCAATATGCCTTTACATATTAAAAATTAACGCTATTGCACTGTTATGCACCATTGTGTTTTTATGCGGTTTAATACCGGTTTTAGGAATGATTATATCATCTGTTCCTATTATTTTAATGGCTGTAAACACCGGAGGAATGGAACATGGATTATGGGCAATTTTAATGATTATTGCTATTCATATGCTTGAAACCTATGTATTAAACCCCAGAATTGTATCTTCGGTTATGCGAATAAATCCGGTAATGACACTTATCATATTATACATTGCTCACAGCGTTATAGGTATGTGGGGTATGCTTTTAGGTGTGCCGATTGCCGTATACATTTATCGTAAAATAAGTTTGCCTAAAAACAAAAAAACATTCCGCAAATTTTTACAACAACAGGATATCTAAAATTGATTATTTAATCTTCCACAAACGTAAAAATCATTATCTTAATTTTTATGCATTGTCATAAACGACAAAAATGTTTATGCTAACATAATAAGAGAGGTAAACAAATGCTAACAACAGATAGAAAAAAATGGAATGAATTAACCTATACTGAAAAACACAGTCGTTGCAACAAGATTCGTGCTATATGCGCAAGGGGAGATATTGTTGCACTTAAAGAATTAATTCCGACCACTGAAGAACTGCTTGCTTACAATGATATGAGCAGCGGAGGCTCATTTTTACATACATTAATGTACTCTGGCGAATCTATAACCAATACTCTAAATCAAGTAGAATTTCTACAACAAGTATTTAAAGAATACGGACTTCATGAAAATGAGGAAGCAAAAAGAGAACTATTATTAAGAAAGAATGCCAGAGGAAAGTATGCCGCAGATTTTACCTATGTATTGAAATATCGGCCTCCTGAATATAGAGCTAAATATGATGAACTTGTCGGCAAAACTGTACCAACGCAATTTGCACCCTATAGAAGAACTGATTTTGAAAAAAATAAAGGTAGATTGTATACCATATTAAAAAACCAAATATTATGGGTAAGACCACCTGCTCAAAAATCTGATGTTCATAAAATTGGGCATGACTATACCCCTCACGAACAGCACAGTACAGAAAAATCAGGAACACCTACAACGGGTGGAATGTATATACCTGATAAAGATGGCAACCCTGCATTATACATACTTGGTTCAATAAGAGAAACCTACCCGGTAATAAAATTACGAAACATTGGTAAATATGGCGACGATGTTGCAATCATTGAAAATTTAGATCCCAATAGCCCGAAAGGCTTAAGAGAACAAGTGTTTGAAAAAATAGATTTTCCTGAAGACTTTAAACATCATTTTCCAGCATTAAAAGAATTTGAACAAACTTACCAAAACATGCGCTCTGATCCTAACCAATTTGCGTTTATGAGAAACTTTGTTCAGCAACGAGGTTCTTTAATTTTTGAGGATACAAAAGACCATACTTTTGTGGGTAATTCCAATTCAGGTGGTGATTACGGCGGTTATGCCGGAATGAGTCGCGATAAAGATACAGGCACCAATTTTCCTGTTATTGTTATTAGAAGTGATTATTATAAAGAATATCATTTTAGAGTATATTCAATATTGCTACATGAATTATATCATAGAGTTGACTTGGGCGCTCAACACCCATTATCAAATTTACCCATCACAAAATATACCTTTATGCTGGCAGAGCAAAGTCCTAGTAGCCCGCTAAGACCAGCGTTTGAAAAGGTTAACACCTCTTATCCACCACGTGAATATGAAATAGAAGTTATAGCTCAACTTATGAGTGTAAAATATAAAGGTTTCTTAAGAACAACGCCATTGCTCCAACAATTTCATAATTTAGGAGAAATGTTCGCAAAAGCCCAAACCGACAATTGTCCAGCATTAGCTGAGAGAATTAGAAATGCGTGTATAACATTGCCTAAAGAAGAATTAGAACAATTGCAAATTATGTATAGAGAATTTATAAAGGCAAAAGAGGAGCAGTTTAAAAGAGAAGAAGAAATAAGAAAAGCATATTCAGGCGCTGAAGCACAGAATAAAATATGGGAGTCTCGACAAAAATTTAATAAAACAATGGCTCAACAAAATCAAGCAAATGAGCCTCAGAGAAAAGCACTTGAAGCAAAAATATCTCGATGCATTTTATCTGCTACACAGCATGCGCAATATTTACTGGATAATCCTCAATTAGGTAGAATTGTAATGCCAGCGATAGCCTATAAAGTAACAGCCACCAGCGCACGCCCGATTGAAGAAGCAATTGCACCATATTATGAAAAACAACCTAATATCGAAACTCTTGCGCATTGTACAAGAAGGTTATCCTCATTTAAGAATTTACAAAAAAGTGAAGAAATAAGCCCTTTTTACGCTTCCGAGTTAATAAAAGTTGCTTATGTTTGTGAGCGATTATATAAAGAAAAAGGACACAAAGGATGTTTACCTGAACCGTTACCGTCTTTTTCTAAAATGGATGAGCAAACTTTTAAAACTAATCCCGACCAAATTGTAAAATCTCTGCGTTTGTTTATAAGAGCCCTCGATTCAGGCGCTAACGAAACACAACTCAGAGCATCGATATTTTGCAATAAACCTGTTGCCGAACTTACTGGTGAAGACTTTTTAAGATACAATATAAATGATGCATTAAATAAAAGATATGTTAACAAATCAACAAGTGTAAGAAATTATAAAGAAATAAATGCTAAAATTACTAAGGGTTTGAAAACAATATTTATGAAAGCCGGATATAAAAAAGAAGATATGCCAGACTTTTTTGCCATATCTAAAGAAAATGGTAAAAACCCGCCATTCTATCAAAACATTGAGACATTACTTCCTCTCATTAAACAAGGATATTCTCCTGAAGTATTAAAAGAAGTTTTTACAATTGCCGCTACTT
>JAZRHJ010000150.1:0-1487 GCA_045644695.1 Alphaproteobacteria bacterium
AGATTTTAAATAGGACATATAATATGCAACATCAACAAACAATATTAAACAATGGTTTAAAAATTATTACAGCCGAACGTCCACAAACCGAAACCGTATCTTTAGGTATATGGGTAAATACAGGTTCTGCCTATGAAACTCAAGAAATAAATGGCATTTCACATTTTGTAGAACACATGGTTTTTAAGGGATCTGAAAAAAGAAATTCAATACAAATTTCCGAAGAAATTGAAAATGTCGGTGGTCAAAACAATGCCTACACTTCAAAAGAATTTACCGCATTTTATGCAAAAATGCTTAAAAATGATGTGGAACTTGCACTAGACGTTATTGCCGATTTTGTTTTAAATCCAACTTTTCCTATAGATGAAATGGAGAAAGAAAAAGAAGTTGTCGTTCAAGAAATTAAACAATCTGTTGATACTCCCGACGATGTAATTTTTGACTATTTTCAAGAAAGCGCTTTTCCCAATCAGCCAATAGGAAGAACAATTTTAGGCCCGAAAGAAAATGTGCGTTCTTTTACTCCCGAAATTTTACGAAATTATATGAAAACAAATTATGCCGCTAATAACACCGTTGTTGTAGCCGTTGGAAACATTAAACACGAAAATTTTGTTAATATGGTAAAAACCCGCATGCATAACTACCAAGAAAAAACGTCTTTTAGTGTTGAACCGCAAATATATAAAGGAGGCTTTTACCAAGAAACACGTCAAATAGAACAAGCGCACGTTTTACTTGGTTTTAAGGGGGTAGAATATAAAAATCCGCTTTATTATCCCATTAGCATATTGTCAACCATCTTTGGTGGCGGAATGTCATCAAGATTGTTCCAAGAAATAAGAGAAAAAAGAGGCTTGGTATACAGTGTATATTCATATCATTCCGCACAAACTCACAGTGGCTTGTTCGGTATATATGCCGGCACTTCGGCAGAACAGTTAAATACGTTAATTCCGGTCATTGCAGATGAAATTAATAAAGTTATAAACGATAAAGTTACTGACAAAGAACTCGACAGAGCGAAAGTTCAATTAAAAGCAAGTATGCTTATGGCTTTAGAAAGTTCTTCCTCAACTGCTGAAGTTATTGCTCGTCAAATGCTGTTACACAACCGAGTTATACCAACAGATGAAATAGTAAATAAAATTGATAACGTTACTAAAGATGATATTTTAACTGCCGCTCAAACACTATTTTCATCAAACCCGACTTATACTTTATTAGGAGACTTAAAAGAATATCCCGATTATGATAAATTAAAATCATATTTTTAAATAATTAAAAACTCTAAATTATCAAAGTTTTGTACGCTAAACCTGATTTAAACACTTTTTACTTGCAAAAAAAAATGGTCTAATATGTGGCTAAACGAGTTTTTTTTGGAGTATTTTAGATGAAATTTGTGAAAAATAATCAAAATGGACATTCACTTCTTTCAAAGTGCTGTTTAGATGCAAAGATGTTTTTGAGCGCCATATACA
>JAZRHJ010000151.1:0-2251 GCA_045644695.1 Alphaproteobacteria bacterium
TTGTTAGGATAAGAGAAAATCAATGAAAATAATTGAAGAAAAATCAAATGGCTTAACCAAAGAGTTCAGTGCCGTTATTTCTTTTCAAGATTTTGAAACAGAAGTGACCAATAAAATTGTAAGTATATCAAAAAACGTTAAAATTGCAGGTTTTCGTCCCGGAAAAGCACCTATGCACATACTAAAACAAAGATATCGTGCATCTGTTTTAGGTGAGGTATTAGATGATATGCTTAAAAATGCAGCCGATGAAATAATTAAAGATAAAAAACTTCGTCCTGCAGTTATGCCTGAAATTAACTTAAAATCTTTTGCCGAAGGAAAAGATATTGAATTCTCAGTAAATATGGAAGTATTACCAGAAATTACGGTTGGTGATTTTTCAAAAATAACTTTAGATAAACTTACAGCGGAAGTTCCTGCTGAAGAAGTTGAAAAAGCAATTAAATATGTTGCACAAACCAGAAAAGAAAATATTGCAATAAATGATAATCGTCCTACTAAAAAAGGTGACATTGCCGTAATTGATTTTATAGGTTCGGTTGACGGAATTGAATTTAACGGCGGAAAGGGCAATGATTATCCTTTAGAACTCGGTTCTAATTCGTTTATTCCGGGCTTTGAAGACCAACTAGTCGGCAAAAATAAAGGTGATAAAGTAGATGTAAATGTTACATTCCCTGAAAATTATCATGCAAAAGATTTAGCCGGAAAAGATGCGGTTTTTGCGGTTGAAATTAAAGAAATAAGAGAACCTAAAGAAGTTGAAATTAATGACGAGTTTGCAAAATCTTTAGGCGAAGAAAATTTAGATGCTTTACGTGCAACTGTTGTAGAACGTATTAAAGGCGACTATGCCAACGCATCGAAAATGAAATTAAAAGGAGCATTATTAGACATATTAGATAAAGAATACACTTTTGATGTTCCTTCAAAATTAGTTGAAGCAGAATATGAGGGTATTGTTAAACAATATGAACAAGCAAAAAAATATAACCAACTTGATGAATATGAAAAAGCAAAAGACGAAAAAGATTTGCTTAATGAATATAAAGAAATTGCTGCTCGCCGCGTTAAACTCGGTTTATTGCTTTCCGAAGTCGGTTTAAATGCAAAACTCACAATCAGTCCGGAAGATATCAACAACGCCATTATGAATGAAGCAAAAAAATATCCGGGTCAAGAGAAAGCCGTTTTTGACTACTACTTAAAAAATAAAGAAGCAGTTGAAGCATTAAAAGCTCCGGTATTTGAGGAAAAAATTGTTGATCACGTTTTATCACAAGTAAAACTAAATGAAAAAGTTGTGCCGGTTGAAGAATTATATTCTTTTGACGAAGAAAAGAAAGCTACTAAAAAAACAGCTAAAAAAGCAACTAAAAAATCTGCATAAGATATAATATACCACCAAAACACCCCTAAGTTTACATTAGGGGTGTTTTGTTATGTTGATATATTATTCAAAACAGATGAAATTTGATTAAATAGCATGTATATAAAATGTATGGAAAGGTAATAAATAATGGCAAAAATTTTTGATAAAATTATTAACTTATTTAAATGGCCGATTGCCATTTATATGTTAATTTCTCTTCCTGCTTTAATTTCTTCTTATGATTTTTTTAATTTTAAGAGTTTTAAATATATTGCATTAGGTGCCGGTTTTTTCATGTATTTTATTGCCAGAACAATGGCCGATTCTTCCGTTAAAACAGGAATGCAAATTGTTGCTCATGAACTTACACACTCATTTTTTGCGCTAATTACATTTCATAAAATAAAGCATATTCGCTTAGACCCTGAAGGCTCAGGAGGAGAAATGGGCTTCACGGGAGGCAGCAATTGGCTCATCATAATTGCCCCATATTTTTTTCCGCTATTTGGATTTATTTATATGCTCATCATGCCCATATTTCCTGAAAATATCATTTTCAACGGAATTTTAGGATATATTTTAGGATATCATATGGATACGGTCGGATCACAAATTCACGACAAACAAACCGATTTACCTAAAGTAAGTTATAAGTTCTGTTGGATGTTTTTACCGGGAGCAAATTTTTGGATAATAGGAAGCATGATTGCCTATAACAGCAAATACTGGGAAGGTGTAAAAACATATTTCAACTTAATCAATAAACTTAATATTAAAAACCTTGAATACATCATAAATTTGGTATTTTAAGTTCTGAATCGGTTGCATTTAAAATAACATTTTTACCGATAGGCAATACATATCTGCTTTTAATAT
>JAZRHJ010000152.1:0-1512 GCA_045644695.1 Alphaproteobacteria bacterium
GATTGAAAAATTAAAGAAAACCGACAATATTACTTTGCCTGATATTGATTACTCTGAAATAAGCGGACTTCGCCTTGAAGCAAGGCAAAAACTCAACAAGTTTAAACCTGCAAGCATCGGTTCAGCAAAAAGAATTGATGGTGTTAGCCCAAGTGATATTAATGTGTTGCTTGTTTATTTAAAAATGAAAGGATTAATGTAATGTTACTTACAGATTATCAAAATTTAATTAACAAACATAGAGATGAATTTGATATATATTATCAAGAACTTATTTCATATAATGATAAAGTTAATTTAACAGCAATCACAGAGAGAAATGATGTTTTCACAAAGCACTTTTTAGATAGTATTTTGTCCATTGATGCAATTCCAAATAACGCAAAAGTTGTTGATGTTGGAACAGGTGCTGGTTTTCCTAGTTTACCTTTAAAAATTGTCCGTCCAGACATTGATATAACCATGGTGGATAGTTTAAATAAGCGTGTTACTTTTTTAAATTATATTTGCAACAAACTTAAAGTTAAATCAACTAATGTTCACGCTCGTGCAGAGGAATTTGCAAAACAAAACAGAGAAAAATTTGATGTTGCAGTTGCTCGTGCTGTTGCTAAAATGAACACACTTTTAGAATATCTTCTTCCACTTGTTAAAGTTGGAGGAATTGTGATTGCATATAAAGGTAGCAACCTTGCCGAAGAATTTATGGATGCGGAAAAAGCACTTGAAGTTCTTGGCGGAAAAGTTTTAAAATCAATCCGTTTCGATTTGCCAAACAGTTATGGTGAGCGAAACATTGTTATTATTGAAAAAATAAAAGAAACACCTATTAAATATCCAAGAGATAAAAACCAACCAAAAACCAATCCAATTAAATAGGTTGGTTTTTTCTTTTCCCTAACATTATATAAATGCGCGCGCATATGCGTATATGCGTGCGTGTGTATGTGCGTATACGCGTACGCGCGCACGCGCGCGTGAGAGAAAATAAACTGTTAAATTTTATTTAATTATTATAAAAGCAGTTAAAATTGTGTAATTTATTAAATATTTGTTTAAAATTTTAAAATTTTTCTAATTATTTAAATACATTGACAACATTATTTTATTTTTATATAATACTTTCAAATGAAAATAAATTCACTAGAACTTAATAACTTTCGAAATTACACATTCGCAAAAACGGAGTTTAACGACGGTTTAAATTTTATTGTTGGTTCAAACGCACAGGGAAAAACAAATATGTTGGAAAGCATATATCTTTTAAGTGTGGGTAAAAGTCCGAAGAACAGTAAAGATAAACAAATAATTCGTTTTAATGAAAACAAAGCAAAAGTGGCAGTTTCTTTTTCAACTATTGCCGGCAATAAAAACATTGACATGTATTTAGATAAATCCGAAAAGAAAACAATCAGAATAAATAATCTTAACATTTTAAAACTCACTGAACTTGTTGGAACTTTGTCTGTTGTATATTTTAGTCCTGATGAATTAAAACTCATTAAAGAAGTT
>JAZRHJ010000153.1:0-9719 GCA_045644695.1 Alphaproteobacteria bacterium
ATGCCTTTTGGCTCGAAAATACCATCACAAAAAATGATGAAACTTTTTTATATATTGTAAGTAACGGTGTTGCGCTTTTTCAAACTGCCGAAATTATTAAATATCTTAATCCGCAAATTGAAGTTCTTGTTTTTCCGGCTTGGGATACCGTACCATATGACAGAAACTCACCTAATGTTAACATATTATCACAACGGCTGGAAACTCTATCAAAACTTGTTCTTGAACCAAAACCAAAATATAAAAGAGTGATAATAACAAGTGTCGGCGCAATTATACAAAAATTACCGCCTAAAAAAATTTTTCTTAACTCTAATAAAATAATAAAAATCGGCACAAAACTCGATTTTAATTCTTTTTTACACTATTGCTCCATTAACGGATATGTTAAAGTAGAACAAGTTATAGAGCCTTCTGAGTTTGCTTTAAGGGGCGATATTATTGATATTTTTCCTGCCGGAGCCAAAGAACCCATACGTATTGATTTGTTTGATGATGAAGTGGAAAATATCAGAACTTTTAATCCGCTTACTCAGCGCTCAACCGGTATGCTTACAGAATATGGTTTTTTGGTTGCAAATGAAGTAGTGCTAAACGAACAAACCATTAAAAATTTCAGATTATCTTATCGTGAAGCGTTTGGCACAAACGGTATTAAAGATGAAATTTACGAATGGATATCGGAAGCAAAAAAATATACCGGAATGGAAAATTGGTTACCGTTTTTTTATGACGAACCTCTTCCTAATTTATTTGACTATGTTCCAAATGCAACTATTGTATTAGGGCACAATTATCAAGATGCGCTAAAATCTAAAAATGACAGTATTGCTGACTATTATACCGCCCGATTAGAAGCACTAGATTTATCAAAAGCCTCTGATGAGATAGTATATAGGCCGATTAAACCTGAACTTTTTTACCTTACTAAAGATAATTTTTCGGATATTATAAAAAATAAAAATTCCATCGAAATTACTTCTCTTAGTTTGCCCGATACCAATAATATTACAAATCTAAAAGTTATTCCGGCACGTAATTTTTCTCATACAAAAAACATTAGCCTTTCTACCCTTTATGAAGATTTAAACAACTATTTGCTTGAAAATGCCAAACTTAAACGCATTATATGTTGCTATTCTCAAGGTTCTCGAGAACGACTATTTCACACATTAAACGAATATGGTATTAAAGATTTGGTTTTTGCCGAATCGTATGCTGAAGCGCTTAAAAAAGCCACAGCAAAAAAAATTGTCCTCATTGTGCTCAATTTAGAATACGGATTTAAAAATAATGAATTTTGCGTTGTTACTCAAACAGACATTATGGGCGAAAGAAAAGACCGAAAACAGCATAAAAAAGTTTCCAAACAGGATTTTATTGCCGATATATCTACTCTAAATATTGGCGAACTGGTTGTGCACATTGAACACGGTATCGGTCGTTTTATGGGTCTTGAAACAATTAATGCCGGAGGCGCTCCTCATGATTGCTTAAAAATTATATATGCCAACAATGATAAACTTTTTGTTCCAGTTGAAAATATTGATGTAATTTCCCGTTACGGTTCTGATGACGAAAATATTGTTTTAGATACTTTAGGCTCTATGGCTTGGCAGGCTAAAAAAGCCAAAGTAAAAGAAAAAATTAAGGACATTGCCGAAAAACTGATTAAACTTGCCGCCGAACGCAAATTAAAATCTTCAGATGCATTTATTCCGCCTTCCGGTTCTTTTGATGAATTTTGCTCACGTTTTTCCTATAACGAAACAGATGACCAACTAAAAGCCATTAAAGACGTATTACAAGATTTAAATTCCGGAGTACCTATGGATAGACTTGTGTGCGGCGATGTAGGCTTCGGAAAAACCGAAGTAGCATTGCGTGCCGCATTTACGGTAGCAATGGGTGGAGCGCAAGTTGCTCTTATTGTCCCGACAACACTTCTTGCCAGACAACATTATCTAAATTTTAAAGAACGTATGCAAGGTTTTCCCGTTAGAGTCAAAATGCTTTCCCGTCTTGTTAGCGCCAAAGAACTAAAAGAAACTCAAGAAGGGTTAAAAAACGGTTCTGTCGAAATTGTTATAGGAACACATGCCTTATTATCGCAAAATGTTAAGTTTTGCAATTTGGGGCTATTGATAATTGACGAAGAACAACATTTTGGCGTGGCACATAAAGAAAAACTCAAATCATTAAAATCTGATGTTCATGTTTTAACTTTAAGCGCCACACCCATTCCGAGAACATTGCAACTTTCTTTAACCGGAGTTAAAAATTTGAGCATAATTGCAACCCCTCCGATTGACAGATTAGCCGCTAGAACTTTTGTAATGCCATTTGATAAAGTGTTATTAAAAGAAGCAATTTATCGTGAAAAGTTCAGAAACGGACAAGTATTCTTTGTTTGCCCCAGAGTTTCCGATATTGCTTTAGTTCATACCGAACTTAAAGAATTGGTGCCAGATATTAAAATTGCCGTTGCTCACGGACAAATGCCCGTTAAAGAGTTGGAAGATGTTATGGTAGATTTTGCCGCTAAAAAAGCCGATTTATTACTTTCAACCACCATTATAGAATCGGGCATTGATATGCCATCGGTCAATACGATGATAATTTATCGCTCTGATATGTTCGGACTGGCGCAACTATACCAATTAAGAGGGAGAATCGGACGCTCAAAAATGAGAGGATATTGTTATTTTACCGTTCCTCCCAAAAAGAAACTAAAACCCATTGCCGAAAAAAGATTGAGCATATTATCTGCCCTTGATACTTTAGGCGCCGGTTTTTCTCTTGCCAGTCATGATATGGATATAAGAGGTGCCGGCAATGTATTGGGAACAGAACAATCGGGGCATATAAAAGATGTCGGCATCGCTTTATATCATCATATGTTGGAAGAGGAAATTTTACGCCAAAAAGCGTTAAATGATAATGAAACAATATCAGAATTTACCTCAAGCGATTGGGCTCCGCAAATAACAACCGGAATTCCGATTATGATTGATGAAAAATATGTAAAAGATTTAGGCGTGCGTTTGGGACTTTATAAGCGTATAGGTTCAATTAAAACCAAAGAAGAACTTTTGGATATGAGAGAAGAATTAACAGACCGCTTCGGTCCAATTCCGTCAGAAGTTGAAAATTTGTTAACCACCATTGAAATTAAACAACTGTGCTATAAAGCAAATATTGCAAAAATTGATGCCGGCTCTAAAGGAATTTTAATTACATTTCATAATGATACATTTACCGCCGTTGATAAACTTATCGAACTTGTCAACAAGTCTTTTGGCGTTATAAAAATAAGGCCCGACCAAAAACTATTTATTGATAGTAAACTTGATAATTATGAAAAAAGAATTTTGCTGATTAAAAAATATGTTAATTTATTAAGCCAAATGTAGATTGATATTAAAAAAACTCCGCAAACCAAACTATACAATTTTTGATATACAGTTAAGAATGTGGAGTTTTTTTTTATTTTTGAAACTATTTTCCTTCTCTTTTTTTGCTTGTAAACAGGCTCATCAACTTATCTTTTAATGTGTTTTTTTCGCCGTTTTGTTTGGGCCTTTCAACTATATTTGTACCATTTGTCGATATATCGCTTAAATATAACTTACCGTTAATGTTTGAAATGACGCAATGATGACGAGAAACCCTCGCATTACCCGATATTTCAATATCTGAACTTGCAGATCGTCCGATCATCAATTGCTGTCCGGAGCCCAATGTCACAATTTTGTCTTTATAGTCTTTTAAATCAAGTTTTTCAACACCTGCCAAATTTAAGAGAGGTAAATTATCTTTATCAATTTGAACAAGTTTATTCTTTTCCATTCTTCTTTCTTGCGGACGCTCCTCTTGAGAAACCGCACGTTCTTTATTTGATTCTACACTTAAACCCCAATCTTTTTGTACAACCTTTGAGCCATTTGCAAATTCTACTTTTCCTCCGGGCAACATAAAACTAATTTCTTTATTTTGATCAACGCGGACAACCAAATACCCACCGTTTGGCTGCAATTGACAATTATTGTTATTACTATAAGTTTTTCTCACGCCATCTTTCAGAAACAGCAAATTTATAATATTACTGTCAGGTGGCATATTTTCGATATCTTTCCTTATATCGTTAAAATCAAACCTATAATAATCAGAAGTGGTAACAACAGGTAAGTCATCTAATGTGGCTTTTATATTAAGATGTTCTGTAGGCAATGGCTCATTATTTGCACGAAGATAGTCTTTTTTTCTTTGTTCTCTTGCTTGCTTATCTTCTCGCATATATCGTTCATATTTTTCTTTATCTTCTTTTTTTTGCCTTTCGGCTAATTTTCTTCTAGCTGCCGCTAATTGTTCTTCCAAATCTTTGATGTCATCTTCTTCTTTAGACATTTAATCCTCCTTATTACACCTGCTCTATAATAGCGATGATAATTTTTTTTCTCTAGTTTGTCAATATTTTTAAGATAAAAACAAATTTATTTTTAAAAATGAAAGAACTCTTTAACTACTAACGCAGTTAAAGAGTTCTATTTGCTTGTTTGTACAACAAAATCAGTACTGTCCAAGACGCTTTCGTCTGTCATATACAAATTTTGTTCCTACCGCAACCCACGCTGCAATACCAGCAAACACAATACTTACAAGTGTTGCATTATTAAAATCATAAATTGCGCAAATAATTGCACAAACAACACCCAAGACTGCAGCCAAAAAGCTGATAATTCCAGTCATTTCTAACTTTCTCATAAATTTAAATTTTTAAGTTTTAGTTATCATTAAAGCAAAAAAGTCTGACAATTAAAAAAACTCACATAAAACTATGAGAAAATTAAAGCACACTAATTTACCTAATACTTAAGAAACAACTTTATTGTAGCACTTTTAATAAAATATTCAATATCTTTTTATTTATTTTTGCATATTTAAAAATAAATATTTACAAAAATTATAATATTCTATAATGCTTAATTAAACTGATTTCACAAGGATACACTATGCAAAAAAAACATAATCTTTACCCTAAGGAATATGCTCCTCTCAAAAATAAACAAATCAATGGTGTTCCGGCCTCAGAAGGTTCTTTTTTAATTAACTTGCTTGGTTTTTTATTTGCATTAATACCTATTTTTATTATAAAATATCTCAATCTGCAATTTTCCAATATTGTAAATCTTTTAATTTTTATCATAACTTTTACGACAAGTATTTTAGTTACTGAATTTATATTTTACCGAAAAAACTGTCCTTTGGCAAAAATTAAAATTCGCAGAAAATTTAATATTAACAGATATTTGACCCGCTTATTATCTTTATATGCAATTTGGTTGGCAATTGCATTTTTCTATTGGTTGTTTCCGGTTTATAAAAATGGTTTATATGATATTTATATGCTTATTTTGAAAAATTATTGGTGGATATTGGCAATATTTGCAGCCCTATATTTTGCTTTGGAAGACATTATAAGTAAAAATGAAAAAGACTCTTACTGGCAACTGGGCAGACTTTTATTAACATACAAAGAAGATGCCAACAAAGACGACATTTTTGAATTATTACGTGGTTGGGGGGTTAAATTTTTCTATTTAGCCTTAATGCTACCCTATTTTAATATACGCTTATCTTGGTTTATGGATGCAGATTTTAGTTTTTTCTTTTCCAACCCGTTAAATTTTTTCAGATTAACAGAAGAATTAATATTTTTCACTGATTTAGCTGTTGCCGCTACCGGTTATATAATGACATTTCGTATATTTAACACCAGCATACGTTCAACCGAACCTACCTTTTTCGGTTGGTTTATTACTATTGCATGCTATTGGCCTTTTTACCATGAGTTGTTAAATCAATATTATTTTGATTACTATACAGGAATTTATTGGCAACAAATTTTTGCTAATTCTGTTTGCTTATATGTTTGGATATTTTTAATTTTATCATGTGAGTTAATTTTTAGTTTATCAACAATTGCTTTGGGATTACGTTTTTCTAACCTAACATACAGAGGCCTAATAACATCGGGACCTTATCGTTTTACCAAACATCCGGCATATGTTTTTAAAAATATTTCTTGGTGGCTGATATCTATGCCGTTTTTAGCATTTAACAATAATCCTTCTTTAGCAATCAGGGGGACACTTCTCTTGTTTTGTGTCAATTTAATTTATTATGCAAGAGCAAAAACCGAAGAAAATCATTTATCTCATTATCCCGAATATGTAGAATATGCTCTTATGATGAACGAAAAAAGTATATTTGCACCACTTACAAAAATATTACCGTTCTTAAAATATAAAGCACCAAAATAGTTGTATGCATTACATTGTTTTATATTGTCTGGGCTCTAATATTTCACAAATAGCATCATAATCTGCCGGATAACATAACACACAATGCTTTTTTGTATGCATATTTGCGGTAAAATATTTATCTGATATTTCATCATAAATTTTTGAACTACCGTATTCAAAAATTTTCATACCTAAATACGATGCTATCGGTATTGTGCCGGCAATATCCCATAATTTCAAATGCATACAATAGGCCTTTGCTTGTCCGGTAAGCGCATAATAACTTTGCGAAACGGCCGAAAAATAGTTAAATAATAAACCTTTATCAAATGAAAATTTTTCTGTTACGTTCCAAGCCCAATTGTGCGCAAAAATTATCGGGTTTGATGAACTGCTTTTAGGTAATATTTCTTCTTTTGTTTGATTTCTTAAAAATGCATTTTGAACCTTATATGCTTTATCAGAGTCAAAATATATTAATTCATTTAATATTGGTAAATATATTATGCCCATATATGGACGAGCATTTTTATATACACCAATACTTATGCCGCATAGAGGATGATTATTTGCATATTGTATAGTTCCGTCAATGGGGTCAATTACAAATTGAAATTCGGAATTTTTTACCGCATCAAAAATATTATCGCCATATTGAGAAATTTTTTCCTCATCAATAATAATATGATTTAAATGTGAAAAATGTGTTTTAATTGTTTTTGTAAATAAATCAGAAATACGAATATCGGTTTTGGTAACTATTGATGCTTGCGAATCATCTTTATTGCATATTTTTTCAATATTTTTACTGTTATTTTTGATAATTTTTCCGGATTTTTTTGCAAAATCTAACAATTTTTCAATCATATTTATCCCCTTAATTTTTTATTTATTAATAGTTTTAATTTTAACATACCTTTTTCCAATGATGTTCTTTTCGGTTTTCCCATATTTGGTATTGCAAGTGTGCGTAATAATTTAATTTTATGTTCGTTTTCCTTCCTCATTTTCATTGTACTGTTAATTTTTTCTTTTATGCGCGCCCATTCTTTTTTACCATTTATTTCGGCTATATCAAAAATATTTCTTAAAATATTACTGGTTGCCTCATCTGTTTTAATTTTGCCATCTTTTTCATTTAATTCATTATATTCGCTGACTAATTTTTTTGTATCAGGCAAAGGTTTACTTTCCAGCGTTGATAAAGCCCCGTTAACAACTGCATTACCTAGCATTGTCGTTAAAATTATGTAATGTTCACGGGAATAATCGGTCTTTTGAGCATCACTTGAACTTGCTTTTTGCTTTTGATTTATCCGGCTATATAAAGGATTTATATCCAATTTTTGCAATTTTTCTTTATTAGATGATATTTCCCACAAAAAATTATGCCCGTTAAATTCTTCAAATAAAAAATCAGGCGCAATAAAAACTTCACCTTTTTCTTTAGGAAAATAACTAAAACGAAAATCATCAAGGCCTTGTAGCGTTGTTTGAAAATTATTGTTGTGTTTTACAATATTATCTTTAGCGCAACAAAATGATATTGTGGTCGATTTTGACACCCCTAACGGACAATATGGCGCATAGGCTACGCAAAAAAGGTCTTTTTGCAATTTTTGCTGTTCTTCTTTTGAATAGCCTAATTCTTGCATTTGCCGTTGCATTTTTTCTTCTAATTTTAAAAATGTATATGCTCCATGGCAATGCGCTAAAATTATTAAATTTCTTATTCTTTTACTTGCTTGGTCGTAAGGAAGTCTTTTACCTTTTTCATCCGAAATTCTGCTTAAGATGAATTTGTTATATATTTCATCTATATATTCTGGCGAAATATCACCATCTGTTTGAGATGTTTTTTCAGGCTCATATCTAAAACCTCTGTTATGTTTTTTCATAAGCAAATTTCTTGCTTTTTGTTTATTGGCAAAAAATTCATCGCTAAAGGCATATAGCGCTATACATGTATCTACTTCTTTACCGATTGAGCGTTTTTCTAATAAATTATCGAGTTTTTTTAATTGGCCGTTTGCCGCTTCATTTATATGCTCATGATAAGGACCATGAGCGTTTTTAAGCAGGTGAATACCATCTCCGGGTAAAAAAAGAACACACGGCTTATCAAGATTGGGGACATAATCGTACCAACCGAAAACATTTTCTGCACTTGTTTCCCCTCTTGTCTTAAAAGCACAACCGCTTAATTTACTTTGATTTATTGGCACAAAACACTCCTTTTAACGCATTAAATATACTATATTTATTTATCATGGTCAACATAATATTATTTTTGATTTTAAAATAAAAAAAGAGGGAACCCCCTCTTTAATCAAACTTAATTGAGTTTATTGCAGACCATATCTACAATGCCATCAATAGTTTCCATAGCTTTTTCATCTTTACGAGAAATTTGAATCTTAAATTTATCTTCAATTTCCCAAATCAAATATAAAAAGCCAAAACTGTCAACTCCGATGCTTCTCAAATTGCTTTGTCCGGTAAGTTCACTGCACTGAGCATACTTCACCTCACCGAGATAATCTTTAATTATCTCTTTAACTAGATTTTCAATCTCTTGTCGCTTCATAATTATTTTTTGATTTTTGTTAGAATCATGTCTGAAATTGCATTCAAGCTAAAATTGTTTGTTACAACTACTTCATCACGTTCGGAAATCTTAATTTTGTATTTTTTTTCCAATTCTACCAACAAATCAAGTTTATCCAGACTATCTAAGTCTAAGGCATCATCAATCCGAATATCGTGATTATTGCTGACATGCATTAAATCCATTTCATCATAGTTTTTTAGTTTTTTGCAGATATCTACAATTGTGCGTATGATACCTTCCTTTTTATTTTTCATATTTTCATAATTTTTAAATAATTTTTTTATGATTTTGAGTTTATAACTTTTTTTTTAATTGTCAAGTTTTTTGTCATATTTTATGTAACTATTATATTTTTCTTTACTTTATCCTATAAAAATGCTAATTTTTGACAAAGGAGGGTATATGGCCGATATTGATAAATTTATTGAATTTCAAGAAATAGCCGGTAAATTAAAACACCTTAAAAGAACAGGTTGGCTAATGCGCGGTATAACAAATTGCGAAACCGTTGCTTCTCATTCTTGGCGCATGGCGGTTATGGCTTTACAAAAAGAGACTGAATTAGAAAAATTGGGTGCCGATATCAATCATATTATTAGCATGTGTTTGCTTCATGATGTTAGCGAGGCGGTTGTCGGGGATATTGTTCCCGAACAACACCAAACAGATGAGAAAAAAATAAGTAAACAAGAAAAACATCTGTTGGAAATAAAGGCTATTGAAAATATGGCTGATAAATATAATTTTCCCAAACTTAAAACCATGTTTTCGGAATATGAAGAACAAAAAACTTTAGAAGCAAT
>JAZRHJ010000154.1:0-2340 GCA_045644695.1 Alphaproteobacteria bacterium
GGTTTCGGCTTTTCCGTTGCATTAAATAATGCTGTAAATTTGGTTAGGCAAAATTTTGTTGATACGATTCGTAATGAACTTGAAGGTGTGGATTTAGACGAAGTTTCACAGGATATATTCTATGAAGTGTATTAGGTCTGAAATTGTCGGTTATGGACATTATTTGCCTGAAAAAATTTTAACCAATGATGATTTATCTAAAATGGTTGACACTAGCGATGAGTGGATTAGTACGCGTACAGGAATTAAATCTCGCCACATATCAGAAAATTTAACCACAGCACAAATGTCTGTTTTTGCATCAAAACAAGCAGTTGATAACGCAAAAATTGATATAAGTGAGGTTGATTTGATTGTTGTCGGAACATTAACTCCGGATAATACAACTCCGTCGTGTGCTACAAAAATAAGCAATTTATTAGGCGCACGATTCGGTGTTCCTGCGTTTGATGTTTCGGCTGCTTGTTCAGGCTTTGTATATGCCTTAACATTGGCCGATAATATGATTCGTTTAGGACAAATTAAAACCGCTTTGGTAATTGGAGCGGAAAGGTTGTCTAAAGTTACCGATTGGACAGATCGAAACACCTGTGTTTTGTTTGGTGATGGCGCTGGCGCTGTTGTGTTAAGGGCTAGAGAAGGAAACGGCGATATAAACGATACCGGCATTTTAAGCACTCGCTTATATTCGGATGGTAGCGGATATGACAATTTATATACAACTGGCGGAGTTTCAACTACCGCTAATGCCGGTTATATATACATGAACGGTAAAGAAGTATTTAAATCGGCGGTAGGTTGTTTATCGGAAGCGGCATTAACCGTTATGAAAGATTTAAATGTTACTGCAAATGATATTAACTTTTTAGTTCCTCATCAGGCAAATATTCGCATAATTGAAGGAGTAGGGCACAAGTTAGAATTGCCGACAGAAAAAGTTATTGTCACGGTTGACCATCATGGCAATACATCTGCAGCTTCAATTCCGCTTGCTTTATCGGAAAATATATCATCAGGTAAAATTAAAAAAGGAGACATTGTAGTATTAACCGCTATGGGGGCAGGTTTTACTTGGGGCAGTGCTTTAATTAGAATTTAAAAAAACTGTGAAATATTAATTTACTTGCTTGAGATTAGTTTTTCAATGTAGTAGTTTATTAAAAATGTTTATAAATAACTAAATTTTAGGGAAGAAAAATGAAAACAATTACACGTGCAGATGTTGCAGAAACAATTTATGAAGAAGTTGGTCTTTCTCGTAAAGACTCAGGTGATATTTTGGATATGGTGATTGATGAAATTAAGACCGAATTGGTAAAAGGTAATGATGTTAAATTATCATCATTCGGTACAATGTCATTGAGAAAGAAAAATTCGCGTATTGGTCGTAACCCTAAAACAGGTGTGGAAGCAGAAATTTCGGCAAGAACGGTTATTTCATTTAAACCTTCTCAAAATTTGCGCAAATCTATTAACGCATAAATTTAAGGACGTTATCCATGGTGGTTAATAAGTCGAAATCAGCATTTCGTACAATTGCCGAGGTAGCAGAAGAACTTGGCATTGCCACTCATGTTTTGCGTTTTTGGGAAACTAAATTTAATCAAATAAAACCTATGAAAGCATCAGGAGGACGTAGATATTATAGGCCTGATGATGTTGAGATAGTAAAACTGATTAAAAATTTTCTTTATGAGAAACGCTACACTATTGAAGGCGTGCAAAAACTGTTTAAGGATAGAGGTCTTAAAGCAATTTTAGGTGGAGAAATACAAAAGGATTTTTTTGATATTTCGGCTGATGAGAACTCAAATAATGTACAAATTCAAGAAGTCGCAGTTTGTTCGTTAAGTGAAATGCAAAGAGATGCATTGCTAGAAATTAAAGAAGAATTAAATCAAATACATGAAGAATTAAAAAAAGTATCAGCATAAAAAAATCCCGCTTAGATGGCGGGATTTTTTAGTTTGCTTAGGGATTTTCGTACCAATTTCTAATATCATCCTAAAATTACTCATACCTTAAAGCATTAATAGGGTTTAGTAAAGATGCCTTGTATGCGGGGTAAAAACCAAAAAACAAACCGACAAGACCGGCAACCGAAAAAGGTAAGACTACATAAAATATAGATACCACAGCTTTGAAGGTAGAAAATGAAGAAATAATCCAACTACCTATTAATCCGATAATTACGCCAATTAAACCGCCTATTAAAGAAAGAACAAGCGCCTCGGTTAAAAATTGAAGTCGTATATCCCAACTTTTTGCCCCGATTGCCATTCGAATACCTATTTCACGTGTGCGTTCCGTTACTGATACAAGCATAATGTTCATAATTCC
>JAZRHJ010000155.1:0-5945 GCA_045644695.1 Alphaproteobacteria bacterium
CCTACTATAGAAGCGCATACAACACATATTTCGGCACTTCTCGGAATGTAAACAAACGAAAATTGGCTATAAATGGAAGTTCCGCTAATAAAGGCAATTACGCCAAAAAACGAAAAGGCCATAATCAATAAACCGGAAGCTAAACCATCCAGTCCGTCGGTTAGATTAACGGCATTGGAAGTTCCGGAAATTACAATTACGGCAAACGGAATATATAACCAAGACAAATTTAAAATAGTTTTAAAATATGGTATGGATAAAACCGTTGAAGAAGACGAAGGAGTTGCCGCCGTAATTATGGTCACCGCTATAACTGCCGTTAAAAACTGCACAAACAGTTTTGCTTTTGCCGTTAAAGCATTTGGAGTTTGTTTACTGACTTTAATATAATCATCAACAAAACCGGCAACGGCAAATATAACCATAATAAGCAAACTAACCCATACAAAATGATATGTAAGGTTTGCAAATAAAACAACAGAAAGAATTGATGTGCCTAATATAAGCAGTCCGCCCATTGTCGGAGTACCTTGTTTTGTTTCCAAATGCGATTGAGGGCCATCATCTCTTATAGGTTGTCCGTGTTGTTGATGTTTTCGTAAAAATAAAATAACTTTATTCCCCAGCAAAAGCGACAATATAAGTGATGTAAAAAATGCGAAAACCATTCTGACAACGACAGGCAACATTAATCCGCTTAAACTCAAAAACATAACATATCCTTTCTAAAATAAACTTTTTTAAGCCTAACACCAATATCTAAAATAAATCTTAATATCCACAGGCGAAAATTGTTAAAATTAAATGTTTTTATCAGGTATAAGCAAAAAACATTCTTGACGGTTATAATAAATATGTTATCCTAAATTGTTTGTTGACTAACGGAGATTTGTTGTGTTTAAAAATAAAAAAGCAATAATTTGGGATTTAGATAATACTTTATATCGCATCACACCCGAATTTGCCGATATGCTTGATGAAGCAATGGCAAAAGCACTGGTTTTAGATTTAGGCGTAAATATGGATGTTGCTAAATGCAAAGAACTGGTCAAAGAATCATACAAAGTTTATCGTGATGGCGGCGAATATTTTTATCAAAATTACAACATTGCCCCTAAAGACCTTTTTAAATACTATTTTAACAGAAAACCCGTACACCTTATTGAGCCTTATAAAAACTTGGCTGAAAAAATTAAAAAAATTCCGTATGATCAATATATATTTACGGCCAGCAATCGCATGGCATCAGAAAAAATATTAAAACACATAGGGTTATACGATATTTTTAAGGACAAATTTTATTCGGTAGAAGATTTTGGAGTATACAAGAAGAACGAAAATTCGGTTGTTTACAAACAATATTGCGACAAAATTAATTATAATCCGAAAGATTGCATTTTTATCGACGACAGTTATTCTAATTTAGAATTTGCAAAACAAACCGGTATGACTACCGTACGCATTTTTTATAAAGATAATTCGGCAAAAGATAAAACATATATCGATACCGCTTTTAAGGGTGTGGAAGAATGTGTTGATGCCTTGATAAAATTTAAAAGTTAGCACTTTTATTCGTCTTCACATAATTCGTTTTCGTAATTATAATTGATTGACATATCAAGTTTGCTCTGCTCGCTTTCAAACTCCATATAAAGTTCCTCAAGATGTTTATCAACCAACGTAGATAACTTTTCATGTAATTTTTCTTTGGCTACGAGCATATTTACATTATCGTCTTCAAATACAACGACATTTGACGTTACAAAGTTTGTCACTTTTTTTCTCAGAAGATTAACATAATGCTCCAATATTATTTGGTTAATTTGTTGATGCGTTTCTTCGTGTCTTAAAGTAACATTATATGGGCAACTGTCTTCTTCAAATTCTTTTGCAATATAGGTTACCGGATTTTCCGTTACGCCTAAAAACAAATCCACCTTGCGGGTATACACACAAGTAAGCCCCGATTCTAGCGACTGTTGACGCGCTTCAAGATTAAATTTCGCTCCAACTTTATAAGTAGATAAGCCATTTAATAACTGTCCGGATTTTAATTTAGCCTTATTTTTTGAAACATGCAAACGAGTAATTGAACGCTTATTTTTTGTATGGTCATAATGCAGTTCGCCATATGAAGTCGTAATAACAATTTCCGGACTTTGCATATTGCGAATACAAATATCCTCATTGCTTTCCGCTGCAGTAGCAACAGAAAAGCGCAACATATAACAAACGACAAATATTAAAATAAACAACTTTTTCATAATATTAAATATGTTAACAAAAGCAAACACCAAAGTCAATATCAATTAACATCATAACATTTAATACGCCTACCGACATAATTTGCTTTCATATCTATAATTTTTATCATTATCCAATTTGGCCTGTTCTTTGGCTATTTTTTTATATAGTTCTTTAATAAGCAAATCTATTATATCGGAATATTTTTCGCGTAATTCTGCTCGTGCACGCCAAGGATAAATGGGGCTCGTTCTGCCTGCAATTGCATTTTTTCGCACAACCTCAATAAAGCGTTTCCCTATTATCGGCAAATAATGTTCAACTACAGTTCTAGCAATTTGTGCATGAGTTTGTTCATGCCTGACAGTACTTGCATATTCGCAAGTCCCTTTTTCAAGTTCTTTTGCAATAAGAATCTCTTGGTTTAATGTTAAATTTAACTTAATGTTTGTTGGATACGCACAAAACAAAAAATCTTTCGGGTGACGAACTTCGACATAAAAATCTATAGAGTAACCAACCCTGTAGGGCGCTTGTCCGACAACATTAGAAGAACCTTTACTACTCCTCCTAGTTAGTTCTTTCTTAGAATATTTATGAGAATATTTTATCTTATTTGCCGAAAAATTAATTTCCACTTCCGGCTTTGGAGCATATTGTAAACACATCTTACGCAACTCTTTTAATGAATACGTCCGTGGCTTTTTAATAGGTTGCAATGAAACATCCGGCATTTCTTCTAATATCTCTTCTTTTTTTACTTCCTCTTTTTTTACCTCAGGTTTTTCAACCGATTGCACCGGCTTATCTGTTTTATCTTCTAAAGTATAAATTTTAAATTTTTTTCTCGAACGTTTTTTAAAATGTTTTGGAAAGGCCTTAGTCAAATATTTTGATAAATCATCTTTTTTCACTTCAGGTTCTTCAACCGTCGGCTTGGAAACATCAGCCAAATCTTTTGATAACTTTTCTTTCTTAACTTCAGTCTCTGCGACCGGTTGTATGGAAATATTGCTTGCATCGTCCGAAATATAAATTTTGCACAACAAAAATATCAAGAACATCAAAAATATTACATTAAAAAAACTCTTCATATTACACCGGTCCAAAAATATTATTCCTTCTTACTTTCCTATACACTGGATAACTTATAAACATAATTCATCCGTATATTCATAATTTGCATCTGCATCCAATTTGTTATGCTCTTTTTCCATCTCTTTTCTTGCTTCATCAATTGTTTCGGTAACTATTTTTCCATATTTTTCATGCAATTCTTTTTCTGCTCTCTCAAAAGAAATATCTTGATTTAAGGCACCAACTGCATTTTTTCGCACAACCTCAATAAAGCGTTTCCCTATTATCGGTAAATAATGTTCAAATATCGTTTGATTAATTTGTGCATGAGTTTGTTCGTGCCTGACAACATTTGCATATCTGCAAGTCCCTTTTTTAACTTCTTTTGCAATAAAAATATCCTGCCCCATTTCCAAAGACAACTTAATATCCGCAGGATACACACAATACAAATTTTTCTTTACCCTTTCTTTCCCAATTTTAAAAGCAATTGAAAAAGAAGCCTTAAAGTCTGTCAAGCCATCAACCTTTTCAAGTTTAGCTTTTGTTTGTATATATTTTTGAGAATATTGATGGTAATATTTTATCTTTTTTGATGAATAAGTTATGGTTATTTTCGGCTCATCCATATATTTTAAACAAGCCGCACGCAACTCTTTCGAAGCATAAGCCTCAAAAGAAAAAAATGTAATTTGCAAAAAAAACACTATGTAAAAAAATTTTTTCATGTTATACTAATTTTACAATATAATAAATTGAGAGTCAATATTATGAAAATTTTATGCGGTTTTATATTATATTCTTTATTTTTATTTACAGCAAACAATTGCGTTGCTTATAATGATGCGCCTTTTTTTATACCCGAATATGAAACAAAACCAAAATATGAAAAACTTCCTCCCTTAAGAAAAACCAATACCCACAACACAAAAACCGCCAATCAAGAGGAAGATGTTGTATATAAAGTGAAATATGTTCTTGTTGAAGGAGTATATGTTCCGACATACACAAAAGTTAAAAAAACTAAGCCCGCTAAAGAACCGGAAAAAATTTATGCCCAAATCAATGATAATCCGGTTATAACCGATACACCACAAGAGATTGAAGAACCGACAAGCAGCATTGAGGAAACTCTTGTAATACCAAAAAATCAAACCAAACAAAACAAACCAAAAACATATAAAAAAATAACCGACAATCAAACAAAACCTAAAAAAACAAAAAAGGTAGCACAAACTAAAACAGACGATGAAACAGACTATGATGAAACAGACTATGATGAAACAGAAGATATAGAAAATAATATCAAAAAGGTAAGACATAAGCCCAAGAACATCCCTTTACCTGCTGACGATACCATACTTGAAGGTGTTCCTGCATACCGAAATATATATGCGCAATATTTAAAAGATACCGTTTATTTTCAAAAACATGGAATGTTCCCCAAAAATCAACTATTATCCGAATCACTTCAAAAAATGTCTTCAGATAAAAAGAGTATAATCTATCAGGGAAAAGTATCTCCCATTTTGAAAAACTAGTATGAAAAAACAAAAAAAAGCCATTGTTAAAATGGCTTTTTTTTTGTTTTTTATGTTTTTACCAAAATTGATAATTTGTTTTATAACCTAACGATAATCCAACCGTTGTATCGCTTCTGTTTTTTTCAGCTCCTCTGCTTTTTGCTACATGATAATTAACAAACGGAGCAAATGACAAACCATTAATAATTTCCACATCAACCCGATTATTGGTTTCAATTTCATATTCATAATCGGTACGTTCATATTTGTCATATTCAAAGAAATGTCTGTAAAAACCGTTAGAAATAAACTTCATATCATCTTTTATATCATATTCAAATTTATAACCGATTTCTGCACCCGTTTTCATATTTGTATCACCATATGTAAAATCTGCTTCTTCAACTAAAGCGGCATACAACTCTTTAAAATGCTTACCATCATACAATTTCATACCAGCTTTACCGCGCAAAATTTTAGTACGATAATCATCACCATCTTCAGCAGTAAAAGTAGTAAATTCTGTTTGGTAACCCAAATTTACAAAAGGACCTATAATTCCCTCTTCTAATTGCCATATTTTATGAGTATAGTCGGTAGTAAACAAAATTTTATCAGCATTTTCACTTTCTGTGGTTTCGCCATCTTCAGAGGTTTTGCTCTCACCATATTCCATAAACAAACTGTTAAGCCATACCATATTTTTGGTAGCATATTCAATATTGCCGTCAAAAATACCCGTAAAAACCTCTTGTTCATCAGAACTGAATGTTCCCGGATAATCATCTTCTTCATCTTTATTTGTAACACTGTTTTGGTTATATTGAAGTGCAATACGATTTAAATTTGCTTTCAGCGAACTTGTCGCTTCTTCAACTGTTGTATCTTGTTGAGCCTGTTCTTGAGACATAACCGCAAATGATGGCAACATAAAAACCGATGCCAACAACGCTACATTATAAAATTTTGACATATCAAATCCTTAAAAAAATTACAAAAACTAACTAAAAGGATATAACATATTATACGATAATAAAGTGTTTTCTTTCACTTTATAACAACATATTATTTATCAAAAATAACTTTATACGCAATTGCAAA
>JAZRHJ010000156.1:0-8083 GCA_045644695.1 Alphaproteobacteria bacterium
ACTTTAGCTTGCACTTTTTCATCATATTCTTCATTTTGTTTGCCTTGCTTAGCCGCTGCATTTATAATTTTTTGCTCTTGAACATTTTGCTCTATTTTTTTACTTTGCTCATTTTCCTGATTTTCTTTTGAATCATCTTTGCTTTGTTTATTATTATCTTCTTTATCTGCTTGCGCTTGCGCCATCATATTTTGAGCATTTTGCTCTTGCTTTTCCTTATTTTCATCTTGGCTTTGTTCGTTTTTTGAAGCACTATTTTGTTCGTTTTGTTGTTGCTGTTTATCTTGTTTTTGCTGATCTTTATTTTGACTTTCCTGATTTTTATTGTTATCTTGTTGTTGCTTTTTATTATTTTTATTTTGTCTCTGTTGTTTTTTTAAATACTCTAAATTAAAACGAGCATCATCATGATTAGAATTTTTTTCCAAAACATTTTCATACAATTTTATTGCTTCATCAATTTTACCGCTTTTTGCAAATGAATTAGCTAAATTATAAATCGATTCTATATCGTTTTTGCCCTCAAACATTTTAGCGGCATTTTCATAATCGCCCGATTTATATAGTGCTGCACCTTTCCAACGTTGATTATCAAAAGTTTGTGCCGCTTTATCATATCTTTTTTCATCAAAATCTTTTTTAGCCAAATAATTATCACTAAATATAAAGCCGGCATTTGCATCATAACAAGTTAAAAACATTAAAAAAATTATCAAAACACCTTTTCTGAAAAAATTTAAGCAACATAAAGCCGGAATAGCAAGTAAATACCACCCGAAATCTAACCAATCTGCTGTTTTATTTTTTCCTATTTTAAAATTTTCTTTTTTATTTAGAATTGTATCCGCCATTATATTTACATCAGCAGATGACGACAAATATAAACCTTTTCCAATATTGGCAATTTGCCTTAACTTATCATTTTTTTGTTTACTCATATTAATTATATTTACAATGTAGCCGCTATCTGCAGATTTTTGTGCCGTTTTTAATGATAAATCAAAGTTCATACCGCTATCGGAAGTTAACACAACAATATTACCGCCATTATAACCTGCAGCCCTAATTTTTTCATCTGCCAACTCTATTGCTCTGTCAAGTCTATCACCGTTTATCGGCATAATATCACTATTTACGGCATCAAGTAAATTAATAACAAGTTCGCTATCAGATGATATAGGAGATACTAAAAATGGCTCATTGGTATAAACTATTAAACCGCTATCTGCCGATTTTAACTGTTTTAACAACTGAATAATTTTCATTTTTGCTCTATCTAATCTATTAGGGGTAATATCGGTTTGAAGCATATCTGTTGACATATTTAACACTATCATCACCGGATTTTGATTGGTAAGCATATCTGTTTGATGTTTTTTCCAAGAAGGACCGCTTGCCGCTATAATTGCACCAATTAGTCCTAAATACATAAAAAACACACCCAGTTTACGTTTAGATGACTTTCCTTTAATAATTAAATAATTCAACAATTTTTTATCACAAACTTTATCCCAACTGCTAAAATTTGTATCAGTCTTAAACACATAAAAATAGTATAAAAACGGAATTATTAATAAAAGTAATACCCAAGGACGTATGAAATGAAAATTTGCAACAAATTCCTTAAACATTAACCTCTCCTGTATACATACATCAAAACCGATGCCAATAAAATTGCCAATACCAACGGAATATAATAAAGTTCATTTCTAGGATAAATATAATTTTGCTCTGTATCAATCGGTTCTAATACATCTATCGCTTTATATACATCCGTTAACGACTGCAAACTGTCAGCCTTAAAATAACGCCCTTTGGTTTCATCTGCCAAATGTTTCAAACTCTCTTCATCTAACGATGATATCGGATTAGCAAAAAACATATTTGCAAATGCGGCAAAACCGCCACCGCTCACGCCAACGGTATAAACCTTAATTTTCTCATTTTTTGCCATTAAAATTGCTTTCGGCAAACTTAAACTTCCATCATTATTTTCGCCATCTGTAAGCAATATAATAACCTTATTTTCATATTTATTATTTTCGGCAAGTGTTTTAACCGCTAAACCCAAAGCATCACCAATAGCGGTCGTGTTACCTGCCATTCCGGCCTGCATTGACCACAAAATTTCTTGAATGCTATTTCTGTCATAAGTTAACGGAGATTGTAAATAGGCCCTTGTTCCAAATAAAATCAATCCCAACCTGTCGCTTATTCTACGATTAACAAAATCAGAAACGACGGCTCTTACCGCTCCTAACCTGCTCAACCTGTGCCCTTGAAAAGAAAAATCATTTTCAAGCATTGATGTAGAAATATCCGTAACCAACAAAATATCTCTCGATTTTCCTTCTACTCTTATCGGTTCCCCCATATTTACAGGACGCATTAAAGCAATAACCAATAAAAACCATAAAATAAACAAAGACCACCATCTTATGTTTGAAAATGACAATATTTCAATTTTATTATTTTTTTTAAAATCAGCAATTTTAATATTTTTCAAATCATTAATAAACGGCACTTTTAACGCATCGCCATATAAGCCCTTTACCGGCGGAAAAATATATCTTACAATCAAAGGAACAATTATTAGTAAAATTAAATACGGATATTCAAAACTTATCATAAATTTTCTCCTATCCAATATTTAACATATTTCCTCAACTCTTGATAATCGGCAATATCAAAAACTTTATTTTTAGGTAAATAAGGAGCATAAATCAGCAATTTTGCAGCATTTCCGGCAATTTTTTTCTTACAATGTATATTTAAAAAAGCAACCCAATCATCTCCAAATAAAGATACGGCATCTTTATATTTATATAAACAAACACGCCTTAACAATTCCGAAATTTTTATTGCCGATGCTACATCGTTATCTTTGGCCACTTTTAATAAATGCAAAGCATAATATTTTTTACTTTTGCTTTGAATAATTTTAAACAATTTAAATAGCCAATACGACAACAGTAATACAGCAAGCAACAACAGCCAGCCATACCCCAAAGGAAATATTAAAGTGTCTTCAGGTAAATGTATATCTTTAAGTAACGGTAAATTATTATTCATACTTATCAATCCTAACATTACACATAAATTTATGCTGTTTCGGTAAAAATATCAATAGTATCTCATACATTAATTTTAAGAAAAATCACATTCCTGTTTTTTGGTTTAGTTTTAACATATCAATAACGGCAAATATTGTCATAAATTGTTCAAATACCTTATACACCTGCTTTTCTTGTAAATTAGTTTTTAATAATGTACACGGTTCAAACATATCTTCTTTTGTATTAATAGCAATAAGCACCTTAGAAGCCTTAAAACTAAACTGAATATTTTTACCTTTATACAATTCTTTTAATTTAAGCATACGTTCCATAAAAGCGGTTGTCAGCAAATATCTTGCCTCAATCTGATTTTCTGAATATGCCTCAAATTCTTTTTCAAAGATAACATCTTCCAAAGCAACTTTTTCAAAACCTTTTTGTTTACCAAAATGGTTTAGTATGCCTTTATCTTTTATAACATAGGTTTGATGCACAAAATTTTTATTCATATCTAATTCAAGAACAATACCCATAAATTTAGTTATTTTATGTCTGTGTCCTTTTGTATCGGTTCTATATTTAATTAGTTTTTCTTCACAGATTCGCACCCCTACATCGTTATAACAGCCAAAGAAACAGTCATCGGTTTTTATTTCATCAAAATCGGGGAAAATATAGTTATCTATAAACTCAAAGTAATCCAACCCTCGTCCTTGTTCATATTTAAAACCGTCAAAAAACTTAATAAAGCGATTCATTATATCGTCTTTTGCCATTTTTTTATATACTACAAAAGGTCCGCGCAAAATAAATGCATTCACAACAATTGAAAAATAAGCAACATTAATAATCCACTCTTGTTGATATTTGTTGGTCAAATACCAAGAAAAATACATCACAATCGGCAACACAACACAAGAGATAACAACCAATTTTTTCAAATTAGCGACATATTTTTTTCTTACTTTTTCTTTTTCAACCATCAACGGATAAATATTACGCCAATAATATTCATCAAATCGGGTTTTCATTTCATCTTTGGACATCATTTAAAGAACTCATTTGCATCAATTCTTACTTTAGCAGCACTCTCTGCTTCAAAGAACGGCATATTAGCTTTCACACCTATAATTGCGGCAACCAAATTTCCAGGGAAAATTTCAACAGCATTTTTCAATTCATTAACACTTGCATTGTAAAAACGACGAGCGGCAGCAATATGTTCTTCAACTTCATTAAAACTTTGCATTGCTTGAACCATTGTTTGATTAGATTTCAAATCAGGATAATTTTCAACAGTAAGCCAAAAATCTTTAAGTTTGCTATCAATCAAACTATCTAATTCCATCATTTCTTTAGGCTCACCATCAAACGATTTTTTCATAGCTTCGGTGCGGAGTCTTACAATTTCGGTCATCAACTCTTTTTCATGTTCCATAAACTTTTGCGCCATATTTAATAAGTTTGGAATTAAGTCGTATCTTTTTTTCAATTGCACATCTATACCTGCCATTGCTTCTTTAACTTTATTTCTCTTTTTAATAAGAGAAACGTACAAAATATAAAAGACAACCAGTAATATACCACCGATAATTGAATAAACCATTTTTACCTCCAATAATTTAATAAATTTTATTTATGATAAAATATTTTTTATAATAAATCATTAATTTTTTACATATATCCTCTGTTTTGAAGAGGAATAGGTAATGCTTAATATTATATTTATATCATTTTTTTTGCTGGCTTTTTTAAGCGGATGTATTCAGTTTATTTTTTATGCAAACATTGAAATTTGGAACATACTTGTAAATGAAATTTTTAATGCCGCTAAAAATGCTTTTACAATATCTATTAATTTAACAGGTATGTTGTGCCTATGGTTAGGTTTATTAAAAATTGCTGAAAAATCAGGTTTAACCGATTTGCTTGCAAAAGGCCTGCGACCGTTATTTAGAAAAATTATGCCAAAAGTGCCGGATAACCACCCTGCAATAAGTTCGATTGTTATGAATATGGCTGCAAATATACTAGGTTTAGATAATGCGGCAACCCCAATGGGATTAAAAGCCATGGAGCAATTGCAGGAACTAAATCCTCAAAAAGATACAGCAACCGATGCACAAATTATGTTTATGGTTATAAACGCATCATCACTTACCCTTATTCCAATCAGTATATTAATGTACCGAGCAGAACTTGGGGCTACAAATCCCGCCTCGGTGTTTATTCCCATTCTTTTAGCAACATCAATATCAACCATTACCGGTTTTTTAAGTGTAGCTTATATGCAAAAAATATCTTTATTGAATAAAACCATAATTGCATATACCGGAGGATTATTAATTTTTATAGTATCTGTTGCTTTATATTTTAATTCTTTACCGAATGAAAAAAGAATATTATTTTCTACCATCTTCGGAAACTTTATTTTATTTGCCGTTATATCTTTTTTTATAGCGTATGCGACATTTAAAAAAATTAATGTATATGAAAGTTTTATAAACGGGGCTAAAGAAGGTTTTGAAATTGCCGTAAAAATTATACCTTATCTGGTAGCTATGCTAACCGCAATTGCAGTATTTCGAGTATCGGGATTAATGCAATTATTTACAAATATGATTGAATATGTGTTAAATATTTTGAATATAAATACCGACTTTGTACCCGCTTTACCGACCGCCATCATGAAACCCCTATCAGGAAGCGGAGCAAGAGCGATGATGATTGAAACCTTACAAAACTATGGTCCTAACAGTTTTGAAGGTTTTGTATCATCTGTGATTCAAGGCTCAACAGAAACCACTTTCTACGTTTTGGCCGTATATTTCGGAGCCATAAAAATCATGAAAACAAGACATGCTTTGCCATGCGCACTCTTTGCCGATTTCATGGGAATTTTATCGGCGATTGTTTTATCTTACATATTTTATTAAGGAAAAAGTTATGAAAGCATTATTACAAAGAGTAAAAAAGGCTTCAGTCAGTGTTAACGAACAAGTTGTATCTTCCATTAATCAAGGCTTATTAATTTTTTTAGGTATTGAAAAAAATGATACACAAGAAGATGCCGATTATTTAGCAAAAAAATCAGCAAATTTACGCATTTTTGAAGATAAAAATCAAAAAATGAATCTATCGGTAAAAGACATAAACGGTGAAGTTTTAGTGGTATCTCAATTTACTCTGGCCGGTGATACAAGCAGGGGAAATCGCCCCGGTTTCGATAGTGCCGCAAAGCCTGAAATTGCTAAAACGTTATATGAATATTTTTCGCATCAACTAAAGCAACACAACATAAACGTACAAAACGGAATTTTTCAGGCTGATATGCAAGTAGAACTCATAAACGACGGGCCGGTTACTTTTATGCTGGAAAAAACAACTGATTTATCTGCCTAAAAGTTTATTTTCGATTTTTTGCTGCTCTTTATGTTCAATTTTTCGTATCAAACCGTCTCCGGCTTGCTCAATGAGTTTTGAAATTAGCCTTGAAGCAATCTGTTGTTTATCTTCTTCAGCGCCAAACAAAACAAACCTATTTTGATATTCACTCACAATTTCTTTTTCAATTCCCGTAATTTCGAGAACAAGAGCCATATGTAAACGATTATTACCGGCATCTAAAGCATCAACCGCCACTTTTAAGACTTTCGGTGTAATCACATAATCTGCAATTTCGGCATCATCTGTTAAATAAAAATAAGGATTATTATCAAGATGTTTTTTCAACAGATTTGCATATTTAACCGATTTGCTGCCGTTAAAATATTCCAATTGCTTTACATGAACTAAAGCCAAACTTTCCGGATTTTCAGGCTTAACTCTCAAATCATTATTTACATCTTCAACAATTTTTTTAATTTCCTGCACTTCATCGGTTTGAGGTTCTTTTTTATTTTGTTCAAATTCTACCTTAACCGAATTAATATTATCGGCTAATATTTTGCCATTAACGGTCACACAAATTTTGTTTTCTTCATCTGCAGTCGTACTTACCGACAAATCTTCGATATATTCATCAACAAAACGATATACCAATACATTAAAATCATGATCGGATAAATTTTCATCAATAGTTTTTAATTGCTCCAATTTTTTAACAGCCATAAAAGTCGCTTTGTCAGATGCTCTTAATCTGGTACTTGATTTACTTTCCCCGTTCATAACTGTTTCACAGGCATCAGAAGATATATCAAAATATTCGCCATCTGCAAGTACGATATGTGTATTTAACAAAACAAAAAATACTATTAAGCAAAATTTATTTATAACCATTTTTGTGAATTTTCCGCCTTTTTAACAATTTCAACCCATTGTCCTATTTGTTTATTATTTCTATCAAACAAAGTGACCGTATATTTAATTGCCGGAACAGTTTTACTTGGTGTATCAAACCATTCTACTTTTGAATGTAAAGAATAGTCATTATTAGTTTCATCATCGGTTAAAGCATAAGTAAATGAAGGTAATAATTTATTTTTTATTGTAGCATTTGCTTGCTTTGCACCATCAGGCAAATCGACATCCACAATTTCGGTAGGTCTTAAATAAAGCAACACATTTGGTTTGGCTGCATACACTTGAGTAGTATCTTTAATAAATCTGTTAAAAAATCTGGAAGCGGCCAACTCATATGCTTGAGGCATTGCCGGTACAAATTCTTTTATCTCTGATTTTACTTCTTCAGTTTGATTAAAAGTAGCACAATTACCGTTACCGCAATTTAGAGTTTGCCCATCTTGCGGACAATTGCGTAATTTTGGCCCAATATTTTCTTTTTCGACTATTCTCGGGCGCAAAATTTCTCTACTGTTATCTGGAACATATGAGCACTTACAAGGATCTGTTTCTATCATTTGAGGTTGATTAACAGAGCAATCATAATTAATTGCTTCAATCACTTCCTGCGGTTCGACATATTCGTACATTTCTTGATTACAATTACAATCTGCACAATAATGTGAAACACAGGATACCAATAAACAACAACCTCCCAATAAAAGTATTTTTCTCAAAGTTATTCT